>JAHFGR010000116.1:0-424 GCA_023247345.1 Microcaldota archaeon
GCAAGGCTTGGAAATACTGCCAGAGTGTAGTAAAAGAAAACTTGAGAACGAAGCAATATTATACCCGAGCAAAACAGGCAAGGAAAAGGGCGAGCTCGCAAAGGCTTTGGCGAAGCGATTTGCAATGCATGTAGACGAGCTATTGCAGATTTTGCCGAATGGGATGAGCAAGATAAAATAGTTATATTTATAAATACAACTATAAATATATTTATTATGAAAACTGTTGCATTAAAAGATACAACTTTCCAGTTGCTGGAAATGCTTAAAGAAGAAAAACATGCAGAATCTTTTGATAAAGTAATCCTTGAACTAGTTAGTGAGAAAGTAAACGTACCAAAAGATATGTTCGGAAGCTTAAAGAAAAAGACTAAACCATTTACAAGACAAGAAAGAGAGAGCATGTGGCAGGATAAAGAGAGAG
>JAHFGR010000116.1:442-1554 GCA_023247345.1 Microcaldota archaeon
AAGGCGAGATGGTAAAACGCCATCTACAAAATGAGAATGAAATAATTACTCCAACGATTGTGCTTTTAGAATTGAGCTATAAGGCAGTAAAGGAACAATGGAACTTTAAAGAACAACTTGATTTTATAAAAACAAGATCTAAAATTATAGGATTAGATGAACTAGTATTGATTGAGGCAGGTAAGAGTTGCCTCGAAATGAAAAAATTAAATAAAGAAGCTGGATTGATAGATGCAACAATCTGGGCAATGGCCAAATTGAACAGAGCGCAAGTATTGACTGGTGATCCACATTTTAAAGATTTCAAAGAAACAATAATGCTTGAATAGATACTCTTTAATTTCTTATTCTCACCCATAGCCCTTTTAGAATCTAATGTTGACCTAATGTCAAAAGGGCTCAGGGTTTCACCCCAAAACAGGGATGCTAAAGCTTTAATTTCTTATTCTCGATATTAGAACGTGGGACTTATGCCGGTTAGATTGGAAGTTGCGATAAAACCAAATGTAAAAGACGTTGTTGGCGAGCAACTGAAAGCCAGGGTAAAAAATGAACTCGGGATAAATTTAACCGCATCTCATTTTGTTGAATGTTACAATATTGATTCGGAGCTAAGCGAGCAAGAACTAGAAATCGTCAAAAAAAGCTTCACTGATTCTGTTATTCAGGAATGCTACGATAGGAACGCGCATTTATTACGCATTGAAATTGGTCTGCTTCCGGGCGTAACAGATAACGTGGGAAAAACGGCCCGCGAAGCAATCAAAGACGCGCTCGGAAAGGAAGTAGATGTCTATTACTCAAGAATGTATGCTATACAAAGCGACGCACTTGACGAAAATACATGTATAAAAATTGCGAATATGCTTCATAATCCGCTAATTGAAAAATATTTTACCCACGGCCCGCTAACTCAATCACCAGCTTATTTACCAAAAGTTGTTTTAGAACATGAACCGCATGTTGAGAAAATAAGTTTAGGAATAAGTAAGGCAAAACTAGAAATGCTTTCCAAGCAACGCTTGCTTGCATTAAGTATAGAGGAAATGGAAGCAATACGCGATTATTTTCGCGATGAACGCGTTCTAAAGCATAGAAAAGAAGTTGGTTTA
>JAHFGR010000116.1:1564-4422 GCA_023247345.1 Microcaldota archaeon
AAATAACTGATATCGAACTTGAGGCAATTGCGCAAACATGGAGCGAGCATTGTAAGCATAAAATATTTAATTCAAAAATAAAATACGACGATGGAAACGAGACACATGCGATAAACTCTTTGTTTAAAACATTTATAGTCGGGTCAACAGATGCAATAAACAAACCATTTGTTGTAAGCGTTTTCAAAGATAATGGAGGAATAATCAAATTCAACCATGAATATGATATTGCAGTAAAAGTAGAAACACATAACGCTCCTTCTGCCTTGGATCCTTATGGCGGCGCGCTTACCGGAGTGCTAGGCGTGCAACGAGACGTGCTTGGAACGGGTTTGGGTGCTGAACCAATTGCAAACATAGACATGCTGTGTTTTGGATATTTAAATGAAAAAGAAATTCCAAAAGGCGTGCTTAATCCAAAGCGAATATATGATGGTGTTGTACGCGGCATTCAAGATGGTGGAAACAAGATGGGCATTCCGACAGTTAATGGAAGCGTGACATTCGAGCGCGAATTCATATCCAGGCCATTGGTTTTTTGCGGAACAGTTGGAATAATGCCTACGCGCATTGATGAACGCAGAACTGCAGAGAAAATAATAAAGCCAGGATATCTTGCAGTAATGGTTGGCGGAAGAATCGGCAAGGATGGAATTCATGGCGCAACATTCAGCTCGCAACAATTAAGCGAAGGCGTACCACAAAGTGTTGTGCAAATAGGCGATCCAATAACTCAAAAGAAAATGCTTGATTTTATACTTGAAGCAAGAGACGCTCGTCTCTTCGAGGCTATAACTGATAATGGTGCGGGCGGATTAAGCTCGAGCATTGGCGAACTTGCACGCTTTAGCAACGGATGCAGGATTTATCTTGAAAAATGTTTGTTAAAATATCCTGGCTTAGATCCTTGGGAAATATTATTAAGCGAATCGCAAGAGCGCATGACACTTGCCATTTCACCAGATAAAATAGAAGATTTAAGTAAGATTGCAAAAAAGCATGATGTGGAAATTGGCGTTGTTGGCGAATTCACGCATACAAGCAAATTCCATGTTTTATTCAGAGATGTCACTGTTGCATACTTAGATATGAAGTTCTTGCATGAAGGATTACCGCAGATGAAGCTAACTGCGAGATGGAACAGAAAGGTTTTCCCAGAACCAAATATTACTGATACAAATTTGGTGGAAGTTTTGAAAAAATTACTTAGCTCGCCAAACATTGCTAGCAAAGAAGACATAATTCGCAGGTATGATCATGAAGTAAAAGGCATGAGTGTTGTTAAACCGATAATGCGAGGCCCAAATGATGCTGCGGTTATCAAACCACTTGCGAATAGCCAAGAGGGGATAGTAATATCACATGGCATTTGCCCCAAAGTAGTTCAAGATAGTTATGACATGGCTGCGCTTGCTTTTGATGAAGCTGTACGCAATGCAGTATCAGTTGGTGCGAAATTCGGATATCTTGCAGCACTGGATAATTTCTCTTGGCCAGATCCAATAACAAGCGATCGCAATGTTGATGGTGATTATAAACTTGCACAACTAGTGCGCGCGTGCATTTCGCTTTATGATTATACTACTGCCTATGGCGTTCCGCTTATATCTGGCAAAGATTCGATGAAAAATGACTATCATATAGCTGATATGAAATATTCGATTCTTCCCACTCTTCTCGTTACCGTAATCGGAAAAATTGACAATATACAAAAAACAGTAACTGCAGAGTTCAAGCAACCTGGAGATTATATTTATGTTTTAGGAAAAACAAGAGATGAAATGGGCGGAAGCGAGTATTATAAAATATTTAGCGGGGTTGGAAATAAAAATCCAATAGTTCGCAAAGAAGAGATCGTTCAGCTCTACCGGGCGGTTTCTCATGCAATTGAAGAAGGTTTAGTTGCTAGTTGTCATGACGTAAGCGATGGCGGATTAGCAGTTGCATTTGCAGAAAGCGCATTCTCTGCCGGGTATGGCGCTGATTTGGACATATCAATCTTACCTAAAGATAGCGAACGAGAGGATGTTTTATTATTTTCAGAAAGCCCTGGTCGTTTTATAGTCAGCGTTAAAGCTGAAAACGTAGATAAGTTTGAAAAACTATTTGCTGGCCAACTGTTCGCGCGCGTTGGACGTGTTCGCGGAGATAAGAGATATATTATTCGAAAAGGCGAAGAAGTAGTGATAAACGAGAGCATAGAAGATTTGCGAGCAGCGTGGAATAATTTTAGCGGAAACTTAGTAAAGTAAATTTCTACCAATGTATCTCAGAAACTTTTTGTACTCCGGGCAAACTAAGCAATTTTCTTTCAAGTTGATCTCTGTTCATTGGTTGATTTCCTAGTTTTGCGCGAAATTCCTGTCTGTTTGCCAGGGTATCCGCATTTCCAACTATTTCGGCTGAAACGCCATGCAATAATAACATTCTGAGTGTTTCTATTTTTACATCAGTATATCCATGAGTTCTTGCTACGCTCGATAGATCTGATGCCAAATACGGGTTTCCAAAAGTAACGTCTGCCAATGTTGCCCTGTAACCTAATAGTACACCGAATGTAATTTCTAGTGGTGCACCTGGATTAGGATAAATAGAGGCAATTGGAGCTGTGCTTCTGCGATCGCCCGCAAGAAGTGCACCATCTATTAAATAACTTAGCCAGCTTTCGGGCAAAGGCGTTTGACCAAGCGAACTATATTGTGAACTTAAAGATGCATCAACTGGCAATTCGATGTCTTTTCTAGAAACAACATGCAAATTCCAAAATAATTGTTTTAAACTTTTAAGTTCTTCTCTTATTGTTCGCGTAGAGCGTGTACCATCTTGGTCTAGTCTTTTCAAGCCTGCAAGCTCAACTT
>JAHFGR010000117.1 GCA_023247345.1 Microcaldota archaeon
TTTACAATTATATTTTCTATAGTAATCGGTTTGATTTCTGGTTTAATACCTGCGCGAAGAGCTGCGGGCCTTTCGCCTGTTGATGCGTTGAGATATGAATAGATACTGCAATAGGCTATTTGCAGTAGGCAATAGGCTTTTGTTATGAGTTTTTAAAAAGTTGGGTTCTAATTTTTTCATTCTCTAAGATTTTACTTTCTTAGAAATATTTATATCGAGAAAACATAAAATAGCCGACGCAGCAAAAGATAGACATAAGACTGCGTCTCTATAGAGAATGTTAGTAAAACGACGAATTTATAAGAATGAGAAAATAGAAGTATATTATAGTTGCAGGGGTGGCGGAGCGGCCAAACGCGTAAGGTTGAGGGCCTTATGGCTTAGTGCCTTCAAGTGTTCGAAAGCTTTGACAACGTTGCAAACAACGTTGACAAATTTTGACGAGAAGTATCTCGTCAATGCTTTGTCTTGTCAGACAAAATTTGACAGCAAGGCCGTCAATCACTTCCCCTGCATCGTATTCATGCCTCTGATCTGAGGCTTCGTTTCGTCTATAGCCTAGAGGTCTTGCGTCCAATAAATCGGCGAACCGATTTATGGACCACAAATCGAATTGTGTAATTGTTCGTCGCAACGAACAATACATATCATGACCGTTGCGACGGTCATGCTTGTCGATTTATCGGTCTCGTGTCTAGAGTCTCGATTCAGGTGATTGACCAATTCATGTGTATTTCAATATTCAGAGCGTAGATTTTGTGTTATTTACGTTTAACATAAATTCCATCAGCGACCTTCGTCTATTAGCCATTTCCAAAGCTTCTTGTAACTTATTTTTTTACCTTCGATTTCTTCGTGGGCTTCGTAATCTTTAGTGATCACTAATAGCTCGCCTTTCTTTCCATTCAAACCAAATTCCGTTGCAGCTTCAACCAGAGCTCGCAGCTCTCGTTTTTTCGTCTCTTCTTCTAATGTATAGACTACTTGGATTAGTTTCCTAACTTCTGTTCCCTGCCTCATCACAAAATCAACCTCAAGATTACCGGCTGACCGATGATATGAGATCTGCTCTAAGGGAAGAAGTTTTCTTCTTAGCTGTAGAAAAACCGCATTTTCATACATTCTTCCGTAGTTCTTTTTTCCTCTTGCCGCATAAATAAACCCCGTGTCCCCTAAGTAAACCTTTCTGGGGTACAATGCTTCATCTTTTATTTTTGTAGAAAACACCGGAACGAAAAAGGCGAGATAAGCAGTCTCAAATAGCTGTTCAAGTTCTAACAAAGTACTTTTGCCTATCCTATGCCCTATACTCTTCATCACATTCTCCAATTTTGTTGCTGAGAATAGTGTTGTTCCGATAAGCTGTGCTGAAAAATCAGAAACCACTCTTAGCGGGACGCTTGAAAGAGCTGCTACGTCTAATGCAATTATCGAATTCATATATTCCTGGATGATACCGACCTTATTCTCCGATAGAACTACCTCTGGGAACCCGCCATAAGTTAAATACTGCTCTAGTTCACGTTCTACTACACCTATTTCTCTGGTTGTTTCTGGTCTTTTTATATTTTTGAATTCAAGAAATTCAACAAAAGAGAGTGGGAATAGCTCAAAATAAGAAATCCTTCCACGTAATGCTTTTGGCGGGGATCTCGATAACTTGTTTAACGAAGATGTAGTGATAAGATGCACGCTTTTCATCTCATTTATCCGGTGGATCCAGTTCTCCCACTCTTTAGCTGTAGTAACTTCATCTAGCAATAGCCATTCGGTGTTTGGTGTTTGTTTAAGTATGTTATCCAATGCGTCTGAAATTTGCAGCCGATTATCTTCTAGATTTGCATAAGCAACTTTTTTTCCAAGAGCAGCCAATTTTTGGTATATCAGCATCAAAACAGAGCTTTTTCCAGCCCTTCTAATGCCCGTAATGGATACTACGCGATTATTGGATTCGGTTATTGTTTTGTTAATATCAAATTCTCTGTTTTTGAGCGGTTTACTAGCTGCAACATTTCCCCATTCTTTAAGTACATCTTCTACGTTTTCCATAATCGTTTTTATACAGAACGACTTTATAAATATATCGTTTTCCATGGAAACGACTTTATTATGCGCTACGAACGGGTTAGATTAAATTATAAACTTCTCTTCTAAGAAGTAGTCTCGACAGCAAGGGCAAAAGTCGAGAGCGTCCGAGTGGACGACGATTCGTCCACTGGACCACAGAACGAAGCGTCGTTCTGTCGGTCCTCAGGTCTGGTCTGAGATTTCCTCGCCAACACGATTTAATTATACCTGTATCTTCGAAAATAAATAGCTGCCAATTCCCAAAGCTATTACTGTCATGACACCTAAAATAGTAAAATCTGTTAAAAGGCCAAATTGTGTAACCGCGCCAAGTGTCCCACGCAACCCATCTACCCCATAAGAAAGCGGATCAAATAATGTGATCGAGTATATGGCACTAGGCAAACCAGTAAGCGGAAACAAAGCGCCTGAAAGGAAAAAAACTGGCATTACTAAAAAGTTCATTATGAGCTGGAATCCCTGCATGTCATCAAGCATGGAAGCTATCGCAGTCCCAAGTGCCGTAAAAAACAGGGAAATTAACAAAGCAAAAACTATTGCAAAAGGAAGCAAAACCAAATTGGGTGAAAAACCAATTAACATTGAAATTAAGAATACTATTGCTCCCTGGAACAACGCAACTGTTGCGCCACCCAATGTCCTTCCAAGAACGATTTCATAACGCGAAACCGGAGCAACTAAAGTTTCTTTTAAAAATCCGAACTGCTTATCCCAAATGACTTCGATCCCTGAAAATATCGCAGTAAATAATATGCTCATTGCAATAATGCCCGGGGCAAGAAAATCAATATAATTTCCTCCGCCCGCTTTCTGGTAAATTGGCCCGAATCCAAAACCCAATGCAATAAGGAAAAGCAATGGCTGCCCCATGGACCCAATAATTCTTGACTTAGAACGGAAGTATTTTTTTAACTGTCTTAGCCAGAGGATGGTTATTGTATTCATCAGCTACCCCTCCTTGCTGCTGAACGCCAATGACGCATATGTAAACCTTTAGCTGCTTCCTCATGTCTGATTTCATGACCGGTTAGCGCAATAAAAGCTTCTTCGAGCGATTGGGTTTTTGTTTTTTCTTTTAATTCCGCGCTAGTTCCCTGCGCAACAATTTTTCCATGATCAATAATTGCAATTTGATCAGCTACCTTGTCTGCTTCTTCCATGTAGTGGGTTGTAACAAAAATAGTGGTCCCTTCTTCTTTGTTCATCTTAATCAGATAACTCCAAATGTGATTCCTGGTTTGCGGATCTAATCCTATCGTTGGTTCATCTAAGAACAAAATTTTGGGGTGGTGCAACAACCCGCGAGCTATTTCCAATCTACGCTTCATGCCGCCGGAAAACGTTTTTACCAAATTATCTCTCCTATCCCATAACTCAACGAAATTCAGCAACTGCTCTATTCGCTCTTTTATTTCATTTTGCGGCACTTTGTAAAGTACTGCATGCAATTCCATATTCTCGTAAGCTGTTAAATCATCATCTAATGAAGGGTCTTGAAATACAATCCCAAAGTTCCTTCTGACTTCATTGGAATCTTTGGATACATCAAACCCATTGAGGGTTACCATTCCGCTTGTTGGTGAAAGCAAGGTAGTAAGCATTTTGATAGTAGTGCTTTTTCCAGCTCCGTTTGGACCAAGAAAAGCGAAGATCGATCCGTGTTTTACCTGGAAAGATATATTGTCAACAGCAGTAAGACTACCAAATTTTTTCGTTAGTTCCTTTGTTTCAATAGCGTACATTTTATCACAATATTAATTTTAGCCTGATTTATATCTCGTAACATGATTTTTAAAGCTTAGTCCACTAAGATTAGACAAATAAAGAGGCGTAAAATGGGGAAAAAAGATTCTGTTAGTCTTAAGAAGGAGCTTGGACTATTAGGCAGTTTCTCAATGGGATTTGCAGATGTTGGCGCGGATATATTTCTCGCGCTCGGATTAATAGCCGCATATGCCCATGGATTAATGCCCCTTGCTATATTGTGCGCAGCTATTGTGTATATTTGTTCTGGCTTAGCTTACGCTGAGCTCGGTGCTGCGATACCAATATCTGGCGGATCTTCTGCATTTGCAAAAGAAACATTTGGCAACTGGGCAGGTTTTCTCGCAGGCTGGGGTCTAATGCTAGATTATACCATTGATATAGCTCTATTCGCATTTGCGTCTGCTGGATATTTATCATTCTTTTTTCCTACAATGATTGGAGCAATACCAACTATAGCTGCGCTTTTGATCTTCGTATTAATGTTAATTAATTTATTAGGGATAAAGGAATCGTCTACGGTTAATTCTTGGCTAACAGTAATTGTTATTTTAA
>JAHFGR010000007.1 GCA_023247345.1 Microcaldota archaeon
CCATTTTTGTCAATAAGATATTTTGCTGGCCAATACCGAGTGTCATATGCATTCCAAGTTGCGTGATCGCTGTCCAATACTATCGGATACTTCAAACCGTTTTCTTCTACTGCTTTTTTAACATTATTATAATCCTTTTCAAATTCGAATTCCGGGGAATGCACGCCGATTATTTGCAATCCATCGTCTCGATATTTCTCATCCCATTGTTTGAGATATGGCAAAGTACGAATACAATTTATGCAAGTATAAGTCCAAAAATCAATAAGAATAACCTTTTTACCAACAAAATCAGCGAGTTTTATCTCCTTACCATCTGTGTTTATGTATCCTTTAATGCCTTGCAGTTCGGGCGCTTTTTTTCCTGTTGTAATATCGCCTTTAGTCAATCCTAAAACTTGCGAGTTCGGATTTAGTATCAACCAAATACCGATAACCAAGATTAGAACAAACACAATAATGACTTTATCAGCAGTTTCCATTCAAGCACCAAGGTAGCTACCAGCAGCTGCGAGATTTGCGAGCTTTACCAGCTGGCCAGTAAATACTAAGTAAGCTATAATTATTAGAAGAATACCCATAGCCTTGTTGAAGTAGCTCATAAATTTTCCATGCTTTCTTATAACTTCGTTTGCCTGCGCTGTGAACGCACCAACAAGCAAAAATGGTATGCCCAATCCTGCTGCGTATGCTAATAAAAGTGTAAACGCGCTGCCAGGTTGGGTAAGCGCTAGCGTAAACACGCTGCCTAATATTGCGCCAACACAAGGCGTCCAGCTAACCGCGAACGTTGCGCCAAAAATAAAAGATGTCAAATATGCGTAGCGCGTTTTAGTCGGAGTTAATTTATATTCTCGCTCCAGAAACCAGACTTTTATTATTCCAAGAGTAAAAAGGCCGAATATAAAAATCAAAATCCCACCGATTTTGCTTATTGTCTGCATTAAATCGAACGAAATATTTGTCAGCACGCCATTTATCGCAATACCGAACGCGCTGAATAAAACCACAAATCCAAGAACAAAGAAAAAACTATTGAGGAAAACTTTAATTCTATCATCCGCTCTAGTTGTCCCATCTCTAAGACTAACTCCACCAAGATAAGATAGAAAAGCCGGGATAAGCGGAAGCACACACGGTGATAAAAAGCTCGCTAATCCAGCAAGAAATGCTGCTACAAATGTTATTTCAACCATAAAACTAACTGCCTCCAGCCTCCCTTATATTCGATATTATTTCATCCTTTAAAATCGGTGATAAACTTCGGTAAGAGACATCTCCTTTTTTATTTAGTATAATAGTAGTGTGTTGGTAAGCAACACCAAATTTCCTTGCAGCAGCACGATCTTCATCAGTAGTATTATCATCATTGAAATGTACTTCGAAACCAACAACATCATCAAATTTCATTTCATCAAAAGCATCAAGAATTGTCGGGCGCTCCTTCTTGCATATTGGGCACCACGTAGCATAGAAATAGAGGTAAATAACTTTATTCTCATTGCGTGCTTTATTGAAAGTTGCTTCAGTATACCTTAGGTATGAAGTAGTGTTTCCTGCAATTTTTTCACTACTAGCTGCTTTTTCAGTACCATGATTATTTTCTTTAATCGCTTTTTCTTCAGCTGCTCTTTCTTCTGCAGTTTCCCCATTGTCATCATCTTCAAAACTTTTATTAATTTTCATGTTTTCATTTCTTGTCTGTGTCCCAGTAGCGCAACCAAATAATAAGATCATCATTGCCAGTACAAAAATAAATAACGCCTTCATAATATCACCTTTTACATACACGGTTTCCAAGTTATATAAAACAATGCGCTTAAGCCGAGCATTTCTAGAACATTAAGCGCTAAAATTGGTTCAGCTACAGTATAAGAGCATCTCTCCATTATTCCTGCGTGAAAATAAAATGCAGCTATATTCTGGACTAAAAGCAATGCAGCAAAAACAATTAGACCTGTACAGAATTTTGATTTCAACATCTTGTAGTTGCGGACATAAATATAAAGCAAAGCAATCAAGATCGCAGTACTGAAAAATGTTGCCAGCAAAGCCCATTCCATCGTATTCATAATTATCACCTACCTGACTTTATTTATTAGTCTTTTCCCAAATGCCAGGAACCTACGGTTCCAGAGAACTTCGTTCTCTAGCTCTCCAAAAGCCTTCGCTTTTGCAGATCCTAGCGCAACCTCCCTTTTAAACTTCTTCATCCTCTAGTTTTTTCCAGATTTTTTCAAAAACCTTTATTTTTTGTTTGGCAAAATCCGTAAGATAATAAAGCTCGCCATATTTTTTTTCCTGCGAAATACGGACTAGTCCGTTTTCAACTAGAATTTCAAGATGGTGCTTAATTGTTTTATAATCGAGTCCGAGTTTTTGGGTAAGTTGATTTGCATTACACGGCCTGTCTGATAAAGTATAAAGAATGTATAATCTATTTGGCCCGCCCTTTGTCCCAGCAACTAGATGCCAAAGCACATTGTCTGATTGTTCAAATACCATCGAAAGTTATCGCTCGGCAATATTTAAAAAGAAAGCCCAAAATTAGAAAAAAAAGAATTATCCGCTTTCATTCAGCGGAGCGAACATGTAGGTTGTCTTTATTGTTGCGCCATCTTTTAGGGCGAATGAAGATGTTGCCATCGATTCTGGCTTTGTTGCTGAGGCTAGATTTTCGTCAGCATTTATAACCGTAATAATATCTCCGTTTCTTGCTGAACTTAATCTGATAGGTCTATCAATTCCTCTTAAACTAAGCATCTCGGTATCTGTTGGCATAACATTCACATATTTGCCTGAATAAACATTCTCCCCAACTATTTTCTGAACCTTCACAACATGCGATGCCGGATCTGTAATACAAGCTAGAAATACCGGTTCTTTCTCCGATACGAGGTGGTCACCCAATACAAATCCAGCTGCAATTACCGCTTCGCGATCATGGGCATTGACTGCTGCTTCAAAAGTGCGGTGAGCATTGTACATTATCGGGTGATGGCCGAAAAACATCATCAGTGGAGACATCATAAATATAGTGCGAATATCTGGCTCCGTACTCAAAGATCGCAAAGATGTTCTCGCAAGCCTTTTTTCATACCCTGTTTTATCAGTTTTATTGCGCTTACATATATCAACAGCGCAGCTCAGCATACCTGTAGCAAGAACATTATCTCCTTTTGCCTCTGCTTCTGCTATTGCTTCATCTAAGGCACGTAAGGCTAATGTTATGAGTGTGCCTTTTTCCGGATCATCTTTCATTGTATCTAATATTCTTTCATAAACCATTGCAGCAGCTTCAAAATCTTTAGAACCCATCCAAAGTTTCGCCTGCCCCAAAGCGAATTTATTTACTTCTGGTTTGCTAGGACCTTCAGCCAAATCGCTATATCGTGCCAGAGCAATTGCCATTACTCTTTTATCAACGTGCAAATTTTCAGCGCATTTTACACCGAGTTGAACTTGTTTAAGATTTAATTTCAAAACTTCTCCCATAAATAATCCCTCCTATGTATATTAGTACCAACTTTATTCTGTGGTAAAAGGTTTTTAAATGTATTTATTAGATCCTTAATCTACAGAAACAATTTCATGCGCCTTTACAAGCATTATGCCTGCGCCTGATTCGATTACTGCATTTTCAATATGTCCGCCATTCTTCCATCTGTCGTATGTTATAACATGACTATGAATTGAAGTATAAGAGCTTGCATCAAAGCTAACAACAATAAAACCATCAAATCTGCCATTTGATTTTATCCATACAACATCTGAGCCTTCCTGCCTATCATGAGTGAATGCCCTGCCTTGCTTCGGACCTCTTGGTTTTAAAGGCCTGAATTGAATCTCGCCCAAACTTCCCCTAATTATTGCAAAAAACTTTCCTTGCCATTGCGGAACTTCTTTGAGAATTTCTGTCAGCATTGCTCTTGCGCTCAACTCACCCAAATAAAGTGTATCTTCTGTGTCCATTTCATTTCTATTAGTAGAAAGCATAAATTGGCCTATTGGGTAAATGTAAACTGATCCTGGACCTGGAACAAAAAACGCTTCATTTCCGCAATTTTTTCTTTCTACTGTTATTGGTAAAAGTGATCTACCATGTTCGGTAAAGCCTTGCGTGTCTAACATCCCACCATTACGCTCTCCTAATGCAGTAATATCAAACCAAAGTCTTCCTGTTGTATCGCTTCCAGTGCCTAATCCACATACTAATTGAACTCGTATCCCTTGTCCGTTAACTCTGTCTATTGCAGCTTCGATTGGCATAGGTCGGATAAGGTCTATTCTGCCGGTTTTGAAAGCATCAAGATTTCCTTTAAATCCCATATCGAGTTGCACTCGTCTTCTATTGGTTGAAAGTGCTGCTTGGGATTCAATAGAATACGGGGCTTTAGCTAGTCTTTGGACCAATGTCATAGAAATTCACTATCTTATGTTGTAGCAAATGGCTTTTAAATGGTGTTGCTATATAAAATCTGAACAAATGGTTTTATATACGTATGTATAATAGACATATAGGTGATTATATGGCGTATACAACAATCCAGATTAGAGAAGAAACCAGAGAAAAACTTGCAAAGTTGAAAACTTATGAACGAGAAACATACGACGAATTACTTAATCTGTTGATGGAGCTCGTACCATTTGGGGACGATGAAGGAGAATACACGGAAGAATTCAAGATTTCCTTGCTACGTGGGTTGAAAGACATAAAACATGGCAGAACTTATTCAGATGAAGATGTAAGAAAAAGCTTGGGGATAAAACGATGAGTTTTTCTTTGAACTTCAAGATCAAGTATTCAGAAGAAGCACTTGAGCAGCTTAAAAAGCTTGATAACAGCGTTGCAAAGAGAATACTTGATAAATTAGATTCAACTATTGAAAATCCAATGCATTTTTTTGAGCGATTGGTTGGAAGGGAAGATTATAAATTTAGAATTGGAGATTACAGAGTAATAGCAAAGATCCTTCATAATGAAAAGATAATTTTTGTTTGGTCATTGGGCCACAGAAAAAATATTTACAAAAATCTGGGATAAATATGAAAATTTATATAACCGGAGCAAGCGGTCGTCTTGGAAAAGCAGTAATGCGTTTATTGCCGCAAGCAATTCCAATTAATTTAAGGGATGACAAACTAAATTTGAAAAAAGAAATTGCAGATGCTACACACGTTATTCATCTAGCTGGCTCACTCGCATTTGATAATAGAAAAGAATTATGGCAAGGAAATTATGAACTTACAAAAAGAGTAGTTGCTGCCTTGCCAAAAAATGCGTGCATAGTTTATGCAAGTTCAATTTCTGTTTATGGTAAAAAGCTTGCCAAATTGCCTGCAAACGAGTTAACTCCATGCTATCCTGATACTGAATATGCAAAAAGCAAATATGCAGCCGAGCAACTAGTAGCAAGCCATGGCAACTACGCCGCGCTTCGAATAGGTCCGATATACGGCACTGACTTTAGTGATTATTTCAAGATGATCGATATTCTGAAAAAAGGCAAAATACAAATAATTGGCCATGGGAAAAACCACGTACCATTTGTTCATGTTGACGACGTCGCAAAGGCAATTAAAAATTCGCTAAATGTCCAAAATGGAGTTTATCTGATCAGCAGCAATTCGCTTAGGCAGGAAGAAATATTTAAGCTAGTATGTGAGAAGCTTGGCATCGTGCCACCAAAACGCAAGATAAATAAGAATATCGCAGAAATATTACTAAGGCTTACGCGACCAATCAGAAAATTAATGGGAAAAGGAGAATTTCTCACAGCAGAGCATATAAATATTCTTGCAAACGACCGAGTATTTGATTGCTCTAAGGCTAAAAAATATTTGAAATTTAAACCAAGAAAAACAGAAGATGGGATAAAAGAAATCGTTGATTTATACCTGGAATCTAGAAAAAATAAAGAAAAGCATATCTTGGGATGAAAACCTTTTGTCAAAGAAGGCATAAGGAGAAAAAGGGGTTCAAATGAAAATTTTTGATCTAACAAACCAGAAAGATAAAGAAACGCTCAAAAAGGAGCTAGTGTATTTCGAAAAAGCAATAGATAAGACTGATTTTGAATTAACAAAATTAATGTCCTGGCAGCTAGGCTACTGTAAGGAATTACTTGCAAGAAAGGATGGAATTGAAGACAAATTAATGGTCTACGGCGCAGCGGATAAATTCACCGAACGTATAGAAAAGCCGTCTCCGGTTCAGCTTAGCGAGATATACGACATTGAAAACGATGTTAAGGAAATCAAGAGGCAAGGTTACGAGATTATCGGTGGTCTAGGGGGGTTTTCCTTTAATAATGGGCGCTATGCTGGCGAGCTGATATTTTTGCCTGGTGGTAGCTGCATGCGTGTGCATATAGATCATAACAAACATACGGCAATGATGGTTGCACCAATGAATATCTACCCTCTTTGCGTTTTCACAGCTAGAAAGGAAACAGAAGGCGCAGGTAATAGAACATTTATTGTTGTTTTCGAAAAAGGCGAAAAAGTAACAGCCGCTATGGACAAACTCACTATGCTTGTAAGCGATAACAAAAAGACAATTACCGGGATAATTAGCGGTAATCTTTCTGAAATTAGTGGATATATATTCAGTAGCGCATCTCCGAAAACTGTTCTTACTGAATATGCGCTTAAGGAAAATAAAAATATGTTTTTGTACCAGGCATTGCTGGCAGACAACATCAAAGGCTTCCAGCGCACAGTACATACGCATGGCTTTGAAGCTGCTAAATTCGGCGAGCCGCATGCTTTTGGAGCGCATATTCACAATGCGAGTGTTAATAATTTTGCTATAGGAGTTTTTGTAGTTGCTGGAGAAATAGAACAGAAATAACTATCATGCTATATCAGATCTACTTTTAATAAGCTCATCGTAACTCATTCCAAATGTTTCAGTATATGCATTATTTAATAATTCGCGTGCAGCAGAGACTAGTACTTCACGTTCTACTTGTTCTAATTCAGAGGGGTTTTTCAATTTCAATCTTTCCATCAATTCATTTCTAATTCTTAAAAATGCTATTTTGTGACCATCTGATTTTACACTGTCCGGATCTATTACTGTCTTCAAACGTGATATTTCTTTTTCATCACTAAAAACAATATTTGCCAAAGTTGGCCTATATTCGCCAGTATAAATTCCTAGTGCGAAATCAAAACAGTGCTCTAACTCATGTTGTGCCACACCTAATGTTCTTTCTAATTCTGTTTTTTCAAATGAAAACGGATATCCGAAATAACCTTTTACATAAAATCTGTCATTACTCGCCCATCCCCCATTATTTGTTTCATCCATACAATATCCTTTCGGCGTTCTGCTAGTAGCATGGTCAATTAATAGTCCAAGCGAACTATCGAATAATTCAAAGGTACCGAATACCAGACTAAAAAAAGGTTGCACAGCATATTCTCCTATAAATACGCCATGTGCGATAAGTTTTTTTCCTATTTCCAAAAGTGCTGCTAGAGATAAACCAGTTACACTAAAAGATCTCATTTTTAGACATTTTGGAATTTCAGTCTTAATTTTTGGACCATTCTCAAAAACTGCAGCAATTGAAGGTACTTGTTCTACCAGATCATCTATCCTTGTTTGTCCAGCCATATTCATTCCATCTGGGTCTAAAAAAAGAGCATTTACAGTTATGAATATGTGTTCTCTCTTCTTCTCATCAACTTCTAATAATTTAACTCTTAGATCCTTCCGATTAGAAATAATGCGCAACCATTTTGCTACTTCTGGATCTGTTTTCGCACGCTCCATTAATGGTTTTTGGCTTAACTGCATGCAATAATATATATTAACAAAAAATTATAAATACTCCCACATAGTGAAACATCAAATTTTCACCATTTGCGACTCTAGCTCATTAACTTGTACGGAAAAGAACCCTGTCAACAGTTCCATTTTTCATCTAACGAAATAGAATAATACAGCAATTATCAAATACATTATTACTAATTGTGCGCCCTCAAACCAGTTGCATCTGCCATCGGTTGTTATTTCATTAACAATTAATACGCTTGCAAAAACAGCTATTACTTCAAATGGCGTGAATACCAAATCCATTGGCTGGCCAAGTGCTACACCTGCGAGCACAGCAACTGGTGCAACAAATAAAGCGATCTGTAAACTAGACCCAATAGTTACGTTTATACTCAAATCCAAATCATTCTTCAATGCAAAGAAAACTGCAGCTATGTGCTCAGCAGCATTACCTATAAGCGCAACAATAATCGCACCAATGAACAGCTCTGTTAATCCGAAATCTTTTGCAACGTGCTCTATTTGTCCTACAAATATTTCACTGATTATACCTAGCATAATGGTTGACACTGCTAGAATACCAACAGCAAAATTTCTGCTCCAATGCGCCCTTTCTTCTTTTTCCTTTGTTCTAAAGAGGTATTCGTGGGTTTTTAGCGAGAAAACAATGCTCAATACGTAAACTGAAATTAAAAGAATAGAAACACTTATGCTTAGTAGTTTTTCATCATTCCCCCTATGCTCTGCAGGCACAAAGTGAAACAAGCTCGGAATCATGATACTCATAAATGCGATTAGAAGCATAGTAGAATTCAATCCTGCGAGGTGCGTTGAAAATTTCTGCTCCTTAAATTTTAACCCGCCAACAAACAAACTTAATCCAAAAACGAACAAAAGATTACCAATTATGCTGCCAGCAAGTGATGCCTTAACTAAATCAATTAATCCTTTGTTAATTGCAAGAAGCGCGATGATGAGCTCGGCAGCATTGCCAAATGTTGCATTTAACAATCCACCGATATGCCCCCCATATATCTTTGCCAGCTCTTCAGTTGCCTCACCCATTTTTGCAGCTAAAGGCAATATTGCGAATAAAGAGCTGACAAAAATAAGCGTGCTGTTAGCATGAGTTAGATTTAGAAAAATAGTAATTGGAATGAAAATAAGAAGAATATCCATTATGCGCATGAATACTATAGCGTCCGATAATTAATAAAACTTTATCCACACCCCCAAAAGCAAACCTATTAAAACATTTTATCTCTTAAATAATAACATGAGAAGACTAATCCATGGGCAATTTGCCTTGGGCTTTGGACAAACGCGAGCAAGTGATCCATTTCAAAAATTCAAACCAGAACCCCATCACGAAGTAAGACAAGCAGATGTTACAGGTCAATCACTAACTGACCAAGTAAAACGAACAAAAGAAATGCTAAGGTCATTGGATCAGGAGAAAGTAAAACAAGTAATTGAATTCCATAAAGGCCTAGATTTCTTTGAAGCTTTAGCATTAGCCAAAAGAGAGGGAAAGTTAATAGTTACTAATGACATTCATGATAGGATTTTAATGGAAACTAAAGATCCTGAAGAGCGAAGCTCTTTGGGAGATCGAGACTTCAACAGAAGTCGAGAGATTTGCTCCACAGAGCAAACGGATCGTGACCGAAGGTCACGAGATAAAAAATATTTTGAAGAAAATTACCCTTTGTGGACAGGAACTTTAGTTATTTATGAAAAACCAGATAAACCATTTGGTAAGGAAGTTAATTTTGGATGGGAAGATAACGGACTAAATTATTCTGTTTCCTTTAAAATCCCAAAACAATTCCAAAGAAAAACAAACTGTGCATTAGTTGTTGAGCATCCAGACTTTGAATTAGTAAATCTAGGAAATAATAGGTACGAAATTAAAGTCGTTGATGGATCTAGCATTCGTCTAGTTCAGGATTTTCCTAAGAAAAATGGTTGGCATTTAAAAGACCATGGGATTCCAATTGTAGCAAAAGAACATTCAAATTCCAGATATCTTTGGAGAACTAGTAGCTCTTATATTGGCCCTCTTGGTCGCGGCGACTTCGTCGGCTACGGGAGGTGTGGCTTCGTTGCCGACGTCGTCTGGTCCGGTGATGCCGGGGTGGCGTTAATGCCGCTCGCATCAGAAAGAAGTGATTCACACGGTTAGCACACAAAGATTAGTAAGAACCTTTCCTGCTGTTACGCGAGCTAGCGATCCGTTCGGCAGATACAGCCCAATGGATAAGTACGAAATAAGAGCACCAGACGTCACAGGCCAGTCATATGTTGAACAAGTAAAAAGAACAAGACAAATGCTAAGATCAATGACTCTTGAGAATGCTTTAGAAGTAATCGAATTCCGTCATGATCTAGATTTCTTTGAAGCGATCGCCTCAGCAAAAAGAGAAGGAAAATTAATTGTTTCAAATGATATTCATGATAGAATTTTAACAGAAACTAAAGATAGACAATTTTACAAAAGCTTGGTATTGACAGGTACACTGATTATTTATGAGGCACCAGATAAACAATTTGGTAAGGAAGTTAATTTTGGATGGGAAAATAACTCTAATTTAAAATATTCCATCTCATTTCAAGTTCCAAAACAATTCCAAGGCAAAGTAAACTGCGCTTTAGTAGTTGAACATCCAGATTTTGAATTATTAGACTTAGGAAAAAATAGATATCAAATAAGAGCAGCTGATGGAATTCACTTAATCGAACACTTTCCTAAAAGAGATGGTTGGTACATACCTGATGCTGAAACAAAAATTCCGCAAGGTGAACCGGTAAAAGAATCAAAAGAAGCAAGACGTCTTTTGAGATTAGGTTCATGTTATTTGGGCTCTGTTGGTCGTGACAACGACGTCTACTACGACAGGTGGCGTGACGTCTATGCATGTGTCAGTTGGTCATTTGTTTCCGGGGCGGCGTTCATTGGCCTCGGAGAGGCCGCGCCAGAAAAAAGTGATTCAAAATAATTTGCTTTTTTGGCAAAAAAGCAAAGTTTTGAAAAATGGGTGATTTTTCAAATGACTACAGCTACTAGAAAAGTTTTACGCGTTCCTTCTGCCGTTACTCGTGCGAATGATCCATTCAGAAGATTTAACCCAGAACCTCATCAAGAAGTAAGACCACCAATAGCTAAAGCAAAAACATTACTCGAAGAACTAAGACAAAGGAGAGACATGTTAAGGTCAATGGATCCAGAAGTAGCAAAAACGGTTATAGAAGTTACTGGAAAGATGAATTTCTTTCAAGCGCTAGTATTAGCAAAAAGAGAAGGAAAGTTAATTGTTCCAAATGATGTTCATGATAGAATTCTAACGGAAACTAGCGATAAAGATTTTCTTACTCAATTTTATGAACGCACAGTGTTTACAGGTACATTAATTATTTATGAAGAACCAGATACTCCTTTTGGTGAGCAAATTGTTTACAGTTGGAAATACTTTGATGATTTTTCTATTTCTTTCACAGTTCCAGAACAATTTAGAGGAAAAACAAACTGTGCATTAGTAATCGATCATCCAGACTTTGAAGTAATAAATTTAGGAAATAACAGATACGAAATAAAATTAGTTGATGAGGGGGGATCAGGGAGTGATAACAGACCTGAAGGGGGACGCTCCCCCTGCGGGTCGGTAATTCATCTAGTAGAAAACTTCCCAAAAGAATACCTAGGACGATATAAATACAACGAAAGATTTAGAATCCCAATAGGAGAAAACAAAAGTGTAAAAAAAGAGAACAATAGAATTCGATCTCTGTGTAGGTCCAAAGTTAGTTATATCTGTTTAGTTGCCCGCCGTTATGATACCCTTGGTGGTCGGTGGAATACCAACATCTTCCACAAACCGTGGTTTGATCTTGGAGTGGTGTTATTTTGATTTGCTAAATACCTTTTAAAATAATGCGACCAATATCTCATTTATGAATATCGGCAAGGTAGAGCAATACATAAACGATGAAATTGCAAAGAAGGGCGCATTACTATTCGCGCTAATCGATCCGCTTGATTATAAAACTCCAGAAGACGCGATAAAAACAGCTAAAAATGCGAACGAAGCAGATTGCGACATAGTGCTTATTGGCGGCAGTACAGGTGTGCAAGGTGAAATGCTTGATAATCTGACAAAAAAGATCAAAGAAAGCGTAAACGTTCCAGTAGTTCTATTTCCCGGCAATATTGGCACAGTAACAAAATATGCAGATGCAGTTTATTTCATGTCGCTTTTAAACTCGAGAAATCCATATTGGATAAGCGGTGCGCAAATGCTTGCAGCACCAATGGTCAAACAATGCGGAATCGAGCCATTGCCAGTGGGTTACATTGTTGTCGAGCCCGGCGGTACTGTCGGTCATGTTGGCGAGGTTAATCTTATGCCGCGAGACAAGCCAAAACTTGCAGCAGCACTTGCACTTGCAGCGCAGTATATGGGCATGCGATTTGTGATAACCGATACAGGAAGCAATCCAAAAGACGGTCATGTTCCATTGGAAATGGTTAGTGCAGTTTCAAGCGTGCTCGATGTGCCGTATGTTGTTGCTGGCGGAATTCGTACGCCCGATGAAGCAAAAAACATTGTCAAGGCAGGCGCATCAGCGATTCAAGTCGGTACTGCATTTGAGCAGAGCAACAAGGTTGCCAAAATAGTTGAAATGGTACGCGCAATACGCGAAGGAGCGAAATCACGCAAATAAAAGGTTTTCAAATGGGTAACTCAGAGAAATTTAAGAAGGACGAAGATATAAGACTGCTAGTCTCATCTATACCAAGGCTTCGTACTGCAATGCAAGAATTAAGCCGCGTAAGTAATGTTTATGGTCTTGATCTTACTGCGAGAGAGATAAAATCTGTAGTAGACAAAGCAGTGGAACATAAAGACGATAAACTGGTCAAACAGAGCGTAAGAACCCAACTTTTTGCTAAATTAATGGAAAAGAGCCCGCAGCGCGCAATAGAAATCGAGCTGAATGATTATAAGAGACGGGATTATGAAGTTTCAGCAAAGGTTCAACAAGCCGCGTTAGCGCTTGCCACAACCAAAGGATACGAGGGAGCAAGCGTTTATCTAAAACAAAAGCTAAGAAAAAAAGAAAAGGAAGAAAAAGAACCGCAAACAGTGCTGGCAACCAAGGATCTCGCTTCTTATCAGGTCAATGAAGGCCGCAAATACTGGTCTTATCTCAATGCGGACGAACTAGGGATAGAAGTGGACGGTGCGTCTGTTAAAGTAAAAGACGCACTTAAAAATTGCGCTGCAATAAAAGATGAACAAAAAAGACTTGAAAGATTTAAGGATATTTTGGCGCAAATAGCTGAAAAATTCCGAGTTAAACCCAACATGAAAAACGATTTTGGAATTGCTTATGATGTTCAAAGTTCTGACCCTGATGAGCTTTTGACAAAGAGAAGCCTAAATTGTATTTCCGGTTCTGTTATTCTGGGGCAAATGACTGCATTCGCAGCATCCCAGGTTGGCTTACAAGACAATATCTCAGCAAAAGTACAACTAGTCGCTTCATACACTTTGGGCAATAAATGGGACGATGGCGGTCATGCTATGCTTCGAGTGGACATAAAAGGAAAAGACAGATCGCAAGAGCATTTGTTTTTCGATTCTACAAACACACTTAACGGAGCCCATGCAAGAACATTTGCACTTGATGAAGAGAGACCAAATATAGTGGTTATGAAATTTGGGGAGACGTATGCTAAAGGCGGTACAATGTATCGACTTGGCGAGGCATTGGCATTAACGCCGCGTTTTGCTGATATAATAAAATTCCAAGATAGATTGTTCGATATGCATATGGCAGGAGACTTAACCAAGGAAAACATTCATGATACGATGAATAGGATACTAAGAATGCCGCCCATATTTATAGCATATTTCATTTATCATCTTGATGACGACCAAAAAAGAACTTTTTTCAGAAGTTTTAATGCAGAAGTTCTAAACAACATAAAGAGCCCTGCATTGCGGTTAAAGCTTTCAGCGCTCGCAGCATCTGTTTATTTAGAAACAAATCCCAAGCTTGCCCGGGAGTTTGGCAGAGTTGCGTTACTTTCCCTGAGAGATACAATTGCAGACAAATCAGAGTTGGCCAAAATTCCGATGGGCAGTCTGCTTGATGCAAGCGTTCGTATCGCTCGCTTAATGAAAAATGATAAACAGTTAATTGTTAATTCTGGGATATGGGCGTATATCCCATATCTAGTTTCTCGTGCTAGCGGCGACGTTTCTAGGGCTACTGCTATCGATGCAAGGGATTTTCTTATCTCTTTTTATAATGATAACAAAGAAATATTCGGTAAGTTGGAGTCTGGTCCGCTTTTAAACTATATGAAAGGCATCCTGACGCTAAACAATAATATCGGGATTGCCTCTCCTGCTTCTGATGATGTATTGAATGTTCTCTATAATCTTATTGGCATAAACAGAAGCCAGCTTTTGGCCTCTCTTCGTGGGAATGCTAAAAACGCTCCAGTTATGGGTGTCCAAGATTTTCTAAAAAGGGCTGATTCGAACTATATTTTGGAGTTGAGCTTTTTGAATATTGTAAGCGGAGTCTTTTCTGACCCTCACTTTTCCATGGACTCGCTAAGGTTGGAAGTTGCTAGCAGCCCGATTTCTGGCTATGCAGTTTACTCGACATTAAAGGATGATCTCTCTAAAATCACCCTGACAGCTGATGCAAAAGCTTTAAGGGATACAAAAAAAGATTTCAGATCTGCTGCTGCAGAGCGAAAACTTTCTTTAGTAAAAGGCGCATAACTCTTTAAAAAATGCCTCTTTATCTGCTTCGCTTGGCATTGTTTTATCTTCCTTATACCAATATTTTTTCACCAAGTCAGCAACTCGCGCTAGTTCTGGATCCTTGCTTATTAAAAGTATAAATTCTTCCTCACTTTCTAGCCTAACTTTTTCTATTGTACTTCCCATTTGTTCAGTTTTATCAATCACATCCATTGTTAACTCTCTATTATAAAATCTTGGCAGCACTAAAAATATTATTGCTAGTTTTTCCCTTTGCGATTGCGCATTTGAAAAAAGCTGGCCCAGAACGTTAAGATAGTCTTTGTAATACCTGCCTGGATTTTGTGCCCAGTCTATTTCCATAATTTGATCGAGGATATGTTTATCTTCTATACTTTCGTATAATGTGCGTAAGCCTGTAGAATCTTTTTCTTTTATTGCTTGTTCCAGATAATTAGAAAAATTGCCCAAATGTTTCTTAAGGTCAACAATGCTTTTGCATTGTTTAATCTCACTTATTGCGCTTTCAATTATGCTAACTTTACCTGCCGTTACCTGTGCTGTTGGCGCTTGGAATTTGTTTTGGTTTGCGCTATTACAGCTAAATGCACAGACAAACGTCGAAAAAGCGAGAACTGCAGATACTAAAAGTTTTGGCTTAATTACTTTACCCTCTCTGTTAGTTCTTATCGTTCGATATCTAAGTTGCATGTGGTTTTATTTGTATAGAAATGTTTTAATACACTACGTTTATCGAATTATGCGTTCTTACCTATCTGTTTAATTGGACACTAACTGTTTGTTCAGCATCTGGCACTATTTTCAGATGCCCTTCCATATAACTCGCAAGCCTCAATGTAACTATTGTTGGCGAACTAATCGCAATCGGTGTCTTGCCAATTTCAATATTGTCCTTTATGGCGCTGGCGCCAGGTGGATATGTTTGTACGCTTATCTCGTGCTCTTCTGTCTGGAATTGGATATCTGGTGTTTTACTCATAGCAAATGTTCGTGCTAAAATTTTTTTAGGCGTGATATTATTTCCTTGAACAGCAAATAATGTAGCTAACAATACTGTGCCAACAACTGGCAATACCCATCTTCGGATACTGGAAGGGTTTCTAATTTCATCTAATAATGGGTCCCTGGATGCGTGTTTTTCCTTTCGAGCACCATCAGAACTTCCGAACTAGTTATATCTCATATATTTAATTTAATCACAAACAATTATAATTTCTCCACTATTTATTATTTCATGAACACTGAATTTATTGAATTTTTAGCTAAGAGTAGTGCAATTAAATTTGGCGAGTTCACGCTTAAAAGCGGCAGGCAGAGCCCATTTTTCATAAGTACTGGCGTGCTTTGCGATGGCGCAACAAGCTACAAATTAGGCAAACACTTTGCCAGGAAAATAAACGAGATTTATGGGAACAATGTTGACGCGATTTACGGACCAGCATACAAGGGCATACCGCTTGCAGTAAGTGTTAGCATCGCATTGCAGAAGGAACTCGGAATTAATAAGCCATGGTTATTTGATCGGAAAGAAAAGAAAACCTATGGCGATGCGAGTTCATTTGTTGGTGCCGAAGTCGATCTTGGCGCAAAGGTAGTGATAGTCGATGACGTATTTACAACCGGCGAAACAAAAATGGAAGCAGTAGATAAAATTCAAAATGCAATAAAGGCCAAGGTTGTTGGAATTGTTATTGCAGTTGACAGGCAAGAAAAAGGCATGCGACTGGGCGCAATAGAAGAGTTCACGAACAAGACAGGCATTCCGGTGCATTCTGTTACAAACATTAAAGATGTCTTTGATCATTTGAAAAACCGCAGTGTCGATGGGAAAATCTATGTTGACGAGAGAATTTACCAGAGGTTCTTGGATTATAGGAAGAATTATGGTGTTTAATATCAATCAGCTAAATCGACTTTAAACTCTATCATTTTTATGTTCTTTCTATAATGTTTTACCAGCTCCGCTTCTACCCTCCCGAGTTTCAAAGACTTATAAAAATCACGAACTACGCTATCTTTGAATTCGTCCACCCATGCGTTTGTCCCTTTATATCCCGAATCAAAATTATCGTCTCTGGGTACCTGTTCTATAAAAGAGTTTAATGGTGCGAATGCCCTAATAGCGAACTTATCTCCTTTTACTGCTCCAAGCAATAAAAGTTTATTATCTCTCGTAATTTCCTTATATTGCGGATCCTGTCTATCATTATAACTACTTCCAGGTATAGTATCTGGAAATAGAGCGACGTCATCAGGACTAGGTAAAGAATAGTCATAATCTTTAAAATATTTTTCCATACCTGCAGGTCCAGTATGGCTATGGTAATGGCCTACAAATTCTAAGCCTTTAGCACGCATCTCATCTACTTTTTGCTTTACAAAGGCATAAGAAAATCCAAAAGAATGTCTGCCGTGTTTCGTGCCTTCTTCATCTACTGCTTCCACTATTATTTTTGTTTTTGGATCCGCAAAAAGTAAAAAACCAGTCTCATGTTCAGAAGAAAATGCACCTTTAAGTTTTTCGTAAACTTGTTTAGACATACTTACTCTAAAAGAGGGGGCTTGGATGATAAGATCTATGGCTTTTTCTGGTTGCGTAACCAATCTTCTTGATAATTCCTCATAAAATGAGATGGCACCTTGTCGTTGTTTGATATCTACTGGTACAGGAATCATTTTTAGCCTTATCGCTTCTCTATATTTTTTAATAGTATCTTCATCCAAATAATACTTTCCTGTGCTAGAATTTTTTTTAAATAGATTTGCAACATGTTCATATTTACGATCTAACTCTTGATTACTACGTATCCTATCAAGAGTTCCTTTATCACCTGCAAGGATTGCACGGATAATTTTAAGATCAAACTTGTTTATATCTAACCATTTAATAGTGCTATCAGTAAATTGGATCTCGTCTTTCTTATAAAGCATAATTTATCACCGTAAAGCTTTTTTGTAAGCATTATGCCAAACATTAGCGTAATCGCGTACGCGCCAAGATTCAGAATGTCTAATGAAATTTCCTCTAATGCCATAACTATCTCGAGACAGAAAAGTTTTTCCGTTTCGATCTATAAACAACAATTTCCATAATACTAAGACCAACAATCGAGAAACTTATTTGGTTGTGTATATCATTTACTTAATCTGTTTAAAAATATTGATAATTATTCGAACTCCGGCGAATTAAAAAACAAACAAAAAACTCGAAAAATTCGTCCGAGAAAGGAAAAATCTCAGAAAATTTATCGAATTGAAGCGCTCGGGCGCTTTCGTTATAAAAGACGTTTCGGATTACTATTTCTTCCATTTAAGAACATTTATAAACACTTCATCTCAATAATATAAGTATGAAATTAGCCATAGCCAAGAGAATGCCTTCAGCCACTGCGTTGGATCGACTAGCAGCAGATAAACGATTTGGCAGATACACGCCAGAAGTAGCCCAGCCAGTAAGACAAGCAGATGTTACGGGCCAATCATACCTAGAGCAAGCCAGAAAAACAAGAGAAATGCTAAGAAGCATGGATTCGGAAGTAGTAAAACAATTAATAGGATTTCACAGAGATTTAACTCTATTTCAAGCTTTAGCCCAAAAAGGAGGAAGACTCATAGTTCCTAACTCAGTTCATGATAGAATCTTAACAGAAACT
>JAHFGR010000118.1 GCA_023247345.1 Microcaldota archaeon
ATTTCAAGTAGTTCCGATTCATTTAGTTTCAGGCATATTACACTTAGACTGCGCTTTTTCACCAATTGCAAAACCAAATGGAACTGGCGGCGGCGCGCTTATCTACTCACCAGCATTCTTAAACGAAGCAGATATAAAACTATTTGCAAAGATATATGGTAGAACGTTCGATATTGGCGAAGAAGAGTATAAATTACTCGGCTTAAACACATTAGCATTGGATCCGGAAACGCGCATTGTAACACCAAGTGCAGAAACAATTATTAAGATATTAAAACAAGAGCTTCACCAAAAAGTAGTTCCAGTTGCCTTACATGAGATAGTAAAAGGCGAAGGGTATGCTCGTTGTTCTACAATGCCATTAGTAAGAGAATAATAGAATAAATAGTAGCATAAAAACAGAATAATTTTTAGTATTTGATCGTTAATAATTACGGGGGGAGAATTATGAAAGAAAAGGTAGTCCTAGCATATTCTGGGGGTCTCGATACAAGCTGCATATTGAAATGGCTAATAGACAAAGGTTACGAGGTAATTGCATTTATTGCGGATTTGGGGCAAAATGAAGACCTAGAAGCGGCAAAACAGAAAGCATTGCATTGCGGCGCATCTAAGGCTTATATAGAAGATCTAAGAGAAGAATTTGTAACCAATTATATATTCCCAGCAATTAAGGCTAACGCAGTTTACGAAGGACGCTACCTTTTGGGCACTTCACTTGCCCGCCCGCTTATTGCGAAAAAACAGGTTGAGATTGCCAAAAAAGAAGGTGCGCATTACGTAGCTCATGGCGCTACCGGCAAAGGCAATGATCAGGTTCGCTTTGAACTTACTGCTTACGCATTAGAGCCAAAAATAAAGGTAATCGCACCTTGGAAAACAAAGGAATTTTTAGAGAAATTCAAAGGAAGAAGCGATTTAATTGCTTATGCGAAAGATAAGGGCATACCTGTTAAGGCAACTGCGAGCAAGCCTTATAGCACTGACGCGAACCTGATGCACATAAGCTATGAATCTGGCGTACTTGAAGATCCAAAAAATCCGCCAACCGAGGATATGTTTGAATGGACAAAATCGCCTAAGAACGCACCAGATAAAGAAACTAAAATAGAGATTCACTTTAAGCAGGGGATACCAGTAAAGGTAGTTAATAAAGAGGATGGGGCAGTTAAAGAAAAACCACTAGAACTATTTCAGTATCTGAATAAAATTGGCGCAGAGAATGGCATTGGAAGAATCGATATTGTTGAAAACAGATTTGTAGGGATAAAATCCCGTGGTGTTTACGAAACGCCCGGCGCAACAATACTGCGTGCAGCACATATGGACTTAGAAGGCGTAGCAATGGATCGCGAAGTAATGCATTTACGCGATTCCTTGATACCAAAATTTGCAGAATTAGTTTACTACGGCTTTTGGTTTAGCCCGGAGATGGATTTGTTAATGACTGTGATAAACAAATCGCAAGAACTTATTGATGGTGTAGTCAACCTTAGCTTGTACAAAGGAAATGTAAATATTTTAGGAAGAGAATCGCCAAATTCGCTTTATAATAAGGATTTGTCTAGCATGGATATTGCCGGCGGTTTCAATCAGCAGGATTCCGAAGGATTTATTAAAATAAATGCGATTCGTTTAATGGCATATCATGAGATAGGAAAGAAAACAGGTGCAAAGCATGGCTAAGCTATGGCAAGGTCGTTTTAAAGGTGCAAACGATGAAGTGACTAGTTTCAATTCGAGCGAGAATATCAAACTAGACGAAAATCTAATTTTTTATGATGTTGTTGGCAGCATTGCCCATGTAAAAATGCTTGCTAAACAGGGCATTTTGAAAAAGGATGAGGGCGAAGCGATTATTAGCGCGCTAAAACAAGTCTTAAAGAGTTATGAAAAAGGCGAGCTCAAACTCGACGAAAAATTAGAAGATGTTCATACAAATGTTGAAAACGCAGCAACTACAATTACACAACATAGTAAAAAGATGCATACTGCTCGTTCACGCAATGACCAAGTTCTATTGGATATGCGATTATATATGCGCGATCAGCTGCTAGCCATTGCAAATGGAATAATTGAGTTGCAAAAAGCATTTGTTGAGACTGCTAAATCAGAAGGTGTAATGGTAGGCTATACACATACGCGTGTTGCACAGCCAATAACAATAAGTTTTTGGTGTGATGCGCTTGTTCAGAGTTTTTATCGTGATTTAGATCGATTATTAGAGTGCTTCGGTAGAATAAATTCAAGCCCTCTCGGCGCTTGCGCACTCGCAGGCACAAGTTGGCAGATTGATAGAAAATATACTGCTGAACTACTAGGCTTTTATAGCGTACAAGAAAATGAACTGGATGCAATTGGCTCACGCGGAGAGGCAGAAGCTGAATTTCTTTCTCATTTAAGCATTATAATGACCAAGCTTTCTGGAATTGCTGAAGAGCTTATTTGGCTTTCGCAAAAAAAACTGATAGAATTGCCAGATGAATTTTGTACTGGCAGCAGCATTATGCCAAACAAGAAAAATCCCGACGTACTCGAATTAATTCGCGGACGTGCAGGACGCATTTATGGTAATTTAATTCATGTACTTACTGTTAAGAAAGGCCTTATAAGTGGGTATCATTCGGATATGCAAGAAAGCAAGTATGCAATAATGAACGGCATAGAAACAACAAAGCAAAGCATAGCAATGCTTGCTAAACTAATTAAAAAAATCAAATTCAGCCAGGATAAAATCAAGCAAGAGCTAGAAGAAGGGTTTGCACAGGCAACTGAAATAGCTGATGCGCTGGCAAAGAAGGATATAGCATTCCGTGAAGCACATGGGATTGTTGGCAAGCTTGTTAGCGATTGCGAAAAACAAGGGATTACTTTAAGCAAGGTGAAGCCACTTATGCAGTTTAGTAAGGATTGGAAGGAATTGGTTTCTTTGGATCGCCCAAGATTGAAGAAGAAAATTGAAATTTTAAAAGATTACAAATATAAAGTCGACAAAGAAGAGAGAAAAATATATTTAATATATGCAGACTTAACAAAATAAATAGAAATGTTTATCGTTCACTAGCTCCCAACGAGCCAATGTTCTTCAGGATGGATCAACTTTTTAAATCTAATCTTAGAATCTATTTTGGTGTCTTCTTATGCCAGATAAAGAATTCCATGCCTTAGATATAAAAGAAGTTTATAAAGAATTAGAAACTAATGAGAACGGACTTAGCGATAGCGAGGCTAGAGAACGCTTAGTAAAATATGGAGAAAACAAAATAGAGATAGAAAGAAAAATATCTCCATGGAAGATATTTATAAATCAATTCAAAAACTTACCAGTAATTCTTCTAATAATAGCTGCTATAATCTCTATTGTTCTTGGGTATATTAGCGAGGATGTGGAGAGGAGAGAAGATTCTTTTTTTGATTCTGTTCTAATTGTGTTGATCTTAATCGCAAATGCTATTTTCGGATTTTGGCAAGAGTACCGCGCTGAGAAAAGCATAGAGGCATTGAAAAAACTTACTGCACCACTTGCACGCGTACTAAGAGACAACAAAGAAGTTGAAATCCCAGTTAATCTTGTAGTACCTGGAGACATACTAATTCTTCGAGAGGGAGATATCATACCTGCTGACGCACGAGTAATTGAAAGTATATCTTTGCACGTGGACGAATCTGCCTTAACTGGCGAGAGTGTACCAGTATATAAGGAAGTTAAAAAATTAAAATCAGAAGTACCACTTGCAGAAAGAAAAAATATGGTTTATATGAATGCAACGGTAACTCGCGGCAAGGGCGGAGCAATGGTAGTTGCAACAAATCTTCATACTGAAATTGGAAAAATTGCAAAGGAGATTGCTGAGGCAGAAGAAAAAGTAACGTCATTCCAAATAGAAGTAGAGGATGTAGGTAAAAAAATTGCAATAGGAGTTGGAATTATTATTGCAGTAATTATTATAACCGAGGTTTTATTACACAAAGGAGAATTAGATGTAATTATATTAACTGCAGTGGGACTAGCAGTAGCAGCTATTCCAGAGGGATTACCTGCAGTAGTAACGCTCGCATTAGCGATAGGAACAAACAAAATGCTAAAGCAAAATGCATTAATGCGCAAACTTGCAACGGTACAGAATCTTGGCGCAATAGACATTATATGTACAGATAAAACTGGCACACTGACGGAAAATACGATGACTGTTACAAATATATTTTATGATGGAAAATATATGTTTGTTACAGGAAAAGGACACGAAACTAAAGGCGAGTTTTTATGTGCAGATATAAA
>JAHFGR010000119.1 GCA_023247345.1 Microcaldota archaeon
AAACAAATGTTTTGACATCATCGTTAGATAGTTATCAGCAAAAATTTAAATAGCTTGCAGCTGTTCTACCATTCCACAAAATACACAGACATCATTTGCACTTGGCTCTTTACATTGTTTGCAGTATTTCATTTCAAATTTTTCTTCACCTTGCAAACCTTTGCGAAGTGCTTTTTCAATTGCAAAAAAGCTATTGACAATTTTAAATTTAGTACCTGGATATTTTTCTTCTGTTTCATTTAGCTGCTCGCGAATATGCGCACGGAATGCATGTTTAGCGTATGGGCATTCTTGAAAATCTATTTCTATACCGTTTACTAATGCGTAGATAGCAATTTCTTTTTCTGGAGCTCGCATTAAAGGCCTGATGCGTGGAACAAATTTATCATCTTCAACAAGCGGCTCATTCAATCTTGCTAAGCGCAATGGTTCGTTTCTCATAATATTCATGAAAACAGTTTGGGCAATGTCATCCAAATTATGACCTAAGGCAAGTTTATCTGCATTAAGATCACGGGCAGCATTGTTAAGCAAGCGGCGGCGCATAACACCGCAATAGCTGCAAGGAATCTCTTCCGTTCCCTTTTTCTTCATTATTTCATCTAAGGTCATGCCAACTTCTTTCTTATAAGAGAAAGTATGGTGCTCGATGCCAAGTTTTTCGCATTCTTGCTTTGCAAATTCAAGTGTTTTATTTCGATAGCCTTCTATTCCTTCGTTGATTGTTATTGCGACAATTTCAAATGGTAATACTTCGCGCAGCTTAGCCAATGAATATAAAAGCACGCAGCTATCTTTTCCCCCGCTTACACCTATGGCTATTCGTTCTCCTTTTTTAATCATTCCAAACTCACGAATCGTTGCGCGAAATCTTTTATCAAACATTTCCTTGAAATGCTTTTCACATAAATGTGTTTTTGAATAAGGCAGGTAAATAATTGCATCTTGTTTACAATGAGAACAGAACATAGAAATCAACTAATAAAATTAACCACCAAAAACAACCTTAATCACTTCGACAGTATCGCTTCCACTAACTTTTGTAGTTTCGGGCGCGAGCTTGCCGTTTACTTTTATCACTACCTCTTCTCTGCGCATACCTAATTGTTTTATAAGCTGGTCTGCAGTTCCATCGAAATCTAGATTTTTCTTTTCATTGTTTAGAATAAGTTGCATAAAACCACATAGAATTATTGCATATAAAAATTATTAAATGGTTAATAATTGCTTTTCGAAGATCAACTTGCCTTTATGAAATACCTTTCCGGACCGGACCATTTCTTCATTCAAATGTTCTGCCATTTCGCCATTAATATGTATCTCGCCGCCATACATTGGCATTGCGGCCCCTTCACCTACATTGCCCATAACGTAAATGCAACCTGCTCTGATTTCTGCGCCCAGAGTATGACCGCTATCTCCGTAGACAGTTATTCTTCCGTTTCTCATTTTCAAGCCAGTATAATTTCCGCTATTTCCCTTTATTTTGATAATACCGCCTTGCATAAAACTTCCTGCATAGTCTCCTGCATTTCCATAAATAATAATTTTACCCTTAGTCATTCCGTTTCCAAGAGATTCACTTGCATTTCCTTTTATGACAATAGTACCGCCGTTCATCATTATGCCACAGCCATGTCCTGCGTCACCTTCAATAATAATGGTTTTTGTATTATAAATTCCTAAAGCTCCAAGGTCTTCTAGATGATGAGTGAATATTGTATAAGTAGAATCAGACCCATTGTTTATCATGGCGCTAAGAAAGATACCCGCTCTTCTTGAAAAATCTTTTTCCCCTTGAAACTCGGCTAAAGAAAGATTAAGATTATCGATGTCTGCCTTAGTATAAACTAAATTTCGAATAAGTTCTAATGCGCGTTCATAGCTTTCTTTTGGATCAATAACAACTAGATCATCTTTAACTAGCTCGAAGTTTTGCCAAGCTTGTTGTATAGCCTTAAGCGTTTCATTTTCTGCTATGGCTGCTCTTCTAACTTCGAATCTGGGCTCGGGTTTGTATTGCCTAAACCGATCACTTGCTCTAACAAGATATGGTTGCGTAACTCTAACAATTCTTTCAGCTACAATCATTCTGATTCACCTATTGGAAAGATTTGTTTTCCTTTATGAAATATTCTTCCCCCAATTATGTGATCACTTATTTTTCCGTATCTTCCGTTTAAATAAATATCTCCATTAACCATATAGACCCCTGTATCAAGTCCAACATCACCTTTTATTTCTATAGTGCCCCCACTCATGCGCCACCCCAAACAATTTCCTGAAGACCCATTTAATAGTAATTTTCCACTGGACATTTCAAGGCCTAGATTAGCTCCGACATTTCCATCAATTACAATGTCTTTATTATTACGAAAACCAATGTCCTGTATTTTTACATCCAGATGTTTAAGTTGAAGAAGATACAAATCATCATCGCAATTATTAACTAAAACACTCAGAAATAAACCAACTTTAAAATCAAAACCACGAAGATCAATAAACTCTTGAAGTGACACAGTAAATTTTTCAACATCTTTGGCAGTATACTTTATATCTCTTATTAATGCCAATGCTTCTTCACAATGAACCTCGCATGCAACCCAGTGAAATGCAGTTACTAGTTTCCATTGGCTAATAAATTTTACTAGTGCTTCTTCTAATTGCGCTAAAACTTTGTCTTCCTTAACATCTGTTTCTCTAACTGCTTGTGGTTTTTCTTTTTTATAAGGTCTAAAAACATCATTTGCTCTAACTGAATTAGGACGATCTATAACTCTTGTTTCGGCTCTAAGTATTTGATTCATGATCATTCACCTATTGGAAAGATTAATTTTCCTTTATGAAATATTTTTCCTCCGTACATATTATCAGCTATAGATGCATAATCACCATTCAAATAAATCTCGCCGCCTCGCATTACTGGAGCAACCCAAAGGCCGCCATTGCCTTCCATGATGATAACTCCTCCTTGCATGCCTTTCCCGGCGGATTCACTAATAACGTTTCCTAGAACATGTATTTTCCCGCCAGTCATTGAATCACCTACATACGGTCCGGTATCCCCTTTTATTATAAGCTCGCCACCTCGCATGCCGTGTCCTGGAGCATAATCGCCATATCCTTCTACAATAATTGTACCGCCTTCCATCTCAAGCGCAGCATATGCAGATACATCGCCTTTCACAATAATCGTTCCTCTTTGCATTTTATGTCCTACACGCGTTATGTCGTTTCCTTCTATTATTATATTTTTGGTGTTACGAAAACCTAAATGGTAAATTACTGCTTCTTGAGGGCGCGCTATTAAGTACTTGGTACTGATTGTATAATCCTCTTCATTTCCATTATTGATTAACGCACTTAGCATTAGGCCTGCTTTTTCAGCAAACCATTTTTCATCTTGAAATTCCGCGAGCGCAATAGTAAAGCACTCAATATCTTTTGCAGAAACGCTTAGATTGCTTATAAGTTCGAGAACTCGGATGTATGCAGTATCTACATTATCTTGCCCGTATTTGAATCTAGCATAGATATTTCTTAGTTCTTTGAGAACCGCATTTTCTTGAACATCAGCTTTTCTTACTTCCTGTGGGGATTCCTTTTTATATCTACCAAATGAATTGTCAGCTTGCTGACAAATATTGTCGCGATTTTTTTGCCCTCGCGACAATGGTTCGCTTGCGCGTGTAACGGTAGTAACATACAAACCTCTTCTTTCTGTAGCCATAGTCATTTTAAATCACTTTCTGGTGCGGTCGCGAGAGGCATCAACGCGAACGCGAAATCTTCCGAAGGTCTGCAGTTGAGAACAACGATCCTCCTACCATAGAAGTTACCGTAGGTACGGCCAACAGGACCAATATAAGAACCATCTGCAATTCTCCAAAGATATCTTGCATCTTCTGAAGGAGTGATCTCCACCCCCACCGGGATTCCGTATTCTGTTAAATGCCATCTCTCTTTTTCAGCAAAACTCTCAACTTGATGGACATTCTGTACATCGACTTTTAGTTCGTATCCGTTATTTCCAAGCGATATCAATTCGAAATCCAGATGTTCGACTACTAATGCACAATTTGATTTTCCTCTAAATTGTTCTGGAATTGTGAATGAGATGGAATAATTTATGTGATGTATAAGCCAATTAAAAACAACTTTTTCGCCAAAGGGCGCATTTGGTTTTTCATAAATAACTAATGTTCCTGTCCATGCCGGGTAATTTTGTTTCAAGTATTTTTC
>JAHFGR010000120.1 GCA_023247345.1 Microcaldota archaeon
TGTATCTGTTTATGCAGAAGGCATAAAAGTAGAAATACCAATTGCGTTCGAGCGCATGCGTGGTTTTGTACCAAAACTTCCGTTAAAATATTTTTATGTTTCCAACATTCCGGTTATATTTGCAAGCGCGCTTTTGCTTAATGTTCAGCTTATTGCTGGTGGATTTTTGCCAAAAATGACTCCTGACCAGGCGCAAAATAATTTTGTTGCCAAATATATAGGTTACGTAGATCCGAGTAGCAATCAGCTATCTGACGGTTTCTTATATTTCATAACTCCCGTGCTAGGTGCACGAGGCGGAGGCGGCACGGTCGATCATTTCAACTATCTTGTAAATGGAAAAACATCTATCAATCATATTCCAGAATGGGTCCATGCGCTTACATATATATTGTTCCTTTCGTTTTCTTCTATACTGTTCGGTATCTTTTGGGTGGAAACATCCAACATGGATGCAAAGAGTGTGGCAAATCAGCTTACTGAATCTGGCATGCAGATTCCCGGTTTTAGGCGTGATCCACGTATGCTTGAAAGCATATTAAATAAACACATATTCCCGCTTACAGTGCTCGGCAGCTTTAGTGTTGGCCTGCTTGCGAGCGTCGCAGATCTTACTGGCGCTCTCGGAACTGGCACAGGTATTTTGCTTACTGTAAGCATATTATATCGTATGTATGAACAAATGGAGCAGATGAAAATGTTCGAATTATATCCGACACTTGGAAAGATTGTCGGGCAATAAAAATTGGTTATTATGATTATCATCATGGGTTTGCCGGGCTCAGGAAAATCAACTATTCTGAATTTATTGCGCTCTAAGTGCAACGACTACATTATTGCTAATTATGGAGACCTGATGCTAGAGATTGAGAAAGCAAAAGGTTGGGTTCAGAATCGCGATGAAATGCGTAAACTGCCTATAGAAAAACAAAAGCAAGCGCAGAAGTTAGTTGCAAAAAAACTTGCAGGCGAAAAAGGGAAGTTTATTCTCGATACTCACTGTTCGATAAGCACGCCAAGCGGTTATTATCCCGGTCTTCCGTTTGAGTTTTTAAAAGGATTGAAAGTTGATAAATTAATTTATGTGACTGCTAGTGTTGATGAAATTAATGCAAGAAGGCAAAACGATCCTACTCGTGTTCGAGATAAAGACAATGTTGCAGAGCACGATAACATTAACCGCTCATTCTTGGCAGCTTATGCATCTTTTACTGGTGCGTCGGCGATTATTATTTACAACCAGCAAGGAAAACTAGAAGAAGCTGTAGGAAAACTTTTAGAGTTATTATAATTTATCTAGAAAATCTCCTATACTATCGAAAATGTTTACTCCTCTTCCTGCCTGCGTTATATTAGCCTGTGATAATAATGCCGGAAATAGATGGTCTAACCCAAGCATTGCAAATGGTTTTATCATTATCCAATTAGGTAAAATCAATATTGCCTTAAGCCAATTCTTTTTTAGAAATGTTACCTTATCAGGTACATATCTTACTACGAGTAGCAGATCAAATAAAACAAACATGGATAATGCAAGTTCTGTCATTTCTAATCCATCTGGTGTTATGTCTCGTGCTAACTGATCATACATCAACATTTCAGCAGCCATAAGAGCTAATAATGCCAGCAACGCTAGGTTTATTATGAATCGCCATCGAATATCTTCGTAGATCGGTTTGCTCTTTCGAGCAAATCTCTCGATGCTATGTATTTCGATCGGTCGCTTACGCTGACCCTTGGCACTATTTTTATTTTTCATATTTGTCACGGGAGTTAACTTTGGTTTTTACTATATGTATCTAAGGTTTATAAATGTTCTAGTTCGGTTTTAGTTGATAATTCGAATCTGTAATAGTATTGCGGTAATTTATCTAACTCGCGTTTGTCATCGAAAACTAGCGTTCCGCCCATTTTTTCCCAACCGTCAAAATAAAGCTTTGCTTTGTCCGGATGCATCGCACCCCAGTATCGAGATAACACTCTGTGCGGGGTTGCAGCATAAAACTCCTTGAAACCATGCGTCTTTGCGAATATCCGCAACGCTTGCATGACAATTTTTTGCCATTCTTCCACCAATGGTTTTAATTTTTCGCTATCCCCGTTTAGGTGTCTTTTTAGCATTCTTTCTATGCTTCTTTCTGTTTCTTCTAAATCTACGACACCATCTTTCATCTTTACTCCTGCTCCTGCCTTCAGCATCGTTTCGATATCACTTTGTATCTCCTCTAAAATAATTCTCCCGTTATTTATCGTTATTCTGGCCACAGCTAGTGCGCCATCCGAGTGTTCGAATGTCGGGTCAGCAATTCTCTTAAGCGACCTTATAAAGCGCGGTTCTTCTGGATAAACAACAATGGCAAATCTTCCGGTTGGATTTCCTATGGGCCTTTCCGCAAATGGGCTCGCCTCTAATCTCAGCCTATGGCCGTTTACTTCGAAAGCTTGGCGTATTGCATATTTTTTATGAAGTTCTAGGAGTTCTCTTATTCTAGTTCGGTCTTCTCTTCCGTATCTTTTTCTAAATCTCTCAAATCTCATTGCTCGCAAGATAATCGCTTCGTCTAGTTTTGTGAAATTATTTTGTATGTATCTCCAAGCATTTGTTTCGCCTTGTGTGAATTTAATACGGGCAAGATCTCCTGACATTTCTTCCTTTTTACTGTTGACTGACTTAGTATATTGGGCAGTAGCTTCTGCATAGAAAATGCCAAATAATATATTTAGTGCGATGATATCTCGAACAACGTCTTTTTCTTTTGGATATGCGCCAGAAAGCCCATTCTTTGGTCTTTCGCCCCATACTGGTGTTTCCAGAATACGTGTATAATAATGGGCAAATTTATAAAACCAAGAAGGCAAGCGATCTGCAAGATTCAAATCTTTCTTTTTTTCTTCAAGCATTCCTACAACAAGATGGGACAGCGTAAAAAGTGTAATCTTTGATACTCCGATCTCCCTTATCTCTTTTAGAACTTGCCCGAATCTTTCTTTTCTTGAATGAGCTAGAGAGATGCGAGGCAAAATCGTAATAAATTTATCTATTGTTATTTGGCAAAATTCCCGTATTCTTCCAATTATATCATCATCCAAATAGCCAAATGCTTGAATCGCGTCTTTTAGGTATCGATCTTCTTTACGAGCAATGCCCTCCTTTTCTATGCTTTCTACTATGCTAACTAAGTATTTCAAATACCCCTCGCGCGATTTCTTTGGCATACCTTTAATACGGAAATACACTGTCCCATTTTTTTTATCCTCTGTGCAAAAAATTCCAAGAGGCCCTCTAAGTGCAGTTTCCATATACGCATAACGGCTTAAATGAAAAACCGTAAGGTCGCGCTCTTCTGCTCTTCCATCTTCGAATAGCACCGGCCGTCCTTTAAAGCCCGCTGCGCTTCTTCTTTGAAGATAAACGCGTACTGCCCGTTGACCTTTAGGTAATGGTTTTCCATCTGGAGCTAGAACAAGTTGCATGCCTTTATAGTGTTGGAAAATGTTTAAAAAGCTGATTAATACAAGTGTATTACCCAAAGGTTTTGAGTTTTTAATAATATCCCATCTAATAACATACTCAAGTGATCAGTATGTTAGATATTAATCTATTTAGAAAATCCCCAGAACTAATAGTTGCAGCACTTAAAGATAGGCATTATCCAGCCGAAGCGCTAGCCAATGTGGAGGAAATAAAGAAGCAAGACGAAAAATGGAGAAAAATCAAAAAAGAAGAAGAAGAGCTTCGCGCTGAGCGAAATAGACTTAATATTGAGATAATTAATGCTAAAAAAGACAAGAAGGAGAAAGAGGCGCAAAAATACATCAAGCGAAGCGGCGAGGTTTCTGCACGAGTAAAAGAAATAAGTGTCGAAACTGAAGCTCTTGAAAAAGAAATAAAAAACCTGATTCTATTCCTACCAAATATTCCTGATAATTCCGTACCTAGAGGCAATGATTCTAGAGACAACAAGGAAGTTCGCAGATGGGGCAAGCCAACAAAACACGAGAAAGATGTAATTGATCATCATGATTTTGGCGTGAAAAGCGGATTGATTGATTTTGATTGTGGCGTTAAGCTAGCTGGTCATAGATTTGCAGTACTTAAGGGTACAATTGCAAAACTCGTACGCGCATTAATCAATTTCATGCTTTCTTTGCAAATATCGCGCGGCTATTTAGAAATTATGCCTCCGCATATGGTTAATACTAAAATGATGCAAGGCACTGGGCAATTACCAAAATTCGA
>JAHFGR010000121.1 GCA_023247345.1 Microcaldota archaeon
CAACACCTAAAAAATCAAAAACACAAGTATTACCGAAAGTGAAAACCAGTAAGAGTAGAAATCCAATAAATAAAATCGATTCTCTTCAAACGATGAAAACAGATAAAAAGAAAGCTGAAAGAAAAAAGGCAATGATAAATAAGAAAGATGCCATTTTCCTCGGTGCTAGTCCATTTAATATTAGCCATAGACCAAAAACAGAAGCTAAACAGAAAAAAATTAATGGCGATTTTAAATTACTTTGGCTATTTGATAAATCTGGGAATAAATTTAAAAATGTAAGAAAGAAAACAAATAAATAAAGGGTTTTGGTGAAGCTTGTTCCTAAAAGCTTCAAGGTGATTCTCATGGTAGATAAAAAATGTGCTCAATGTGGAAATACAAAAGGTAAGTTTGTTGAGAAAAAAGGCGTAGGCAAGGCTAAGGCGTTTTTCTGTGATAATGGAAAATGCTTCGATGTGTACAAGAAAAAAGGCGAAGAACAGGGCGTTTGCGAGTTTTGCTAATTCTATCTTTTTAATTTTTGCCTAACTTGAGGAGCAACAGCTTCAGTTCTGGATTTTAATACTAATTCTAATGCCTCAGGCGAAAGTCTTCTAATCTCATCTAAAAAATGTTCAGCTCTTCTTCTCATGCTATCGCTTAGAAATTCAAGATTTTCTATAAGCATCTCTATTTTATTTGGTGGACTCGGTTTTCTGCCAGCTAATATTGCAGTATCATTCTTATTTTGATAGTCAGTTATCCCATTATGGAATAATTTTTCAATAACTCCTCTTTCTTTATCGTTTTTGGCACTTTTATAAAGTGCTGCGAGCTCGCAAGCATCGGGTGGGTATGCGGCAATATTAAAAAAATTTGCTTCGTCCAATAAAATAAGCACTCTTATTGCAGTTTCATTATCTCCAAAATCAAACTGGTTTCTGATCATGTTGCTAATCGCTATTGCATTATCAAATAAAGTGCCTGCCTTTTCCAACATCTCAAATTCATCTTTCGGGTTTATGATCTCTTCTATCGCCTTAAGTAAAGCGAGTCCGACTCTTTTTTTAGAATCACCTTGCATTTTTTTAAGAGTTATTGAGGCTGAAGATACCCTATAATTTTCACAAAATATTGTTCCAAGTTTTTCCAAAGTCGTATTATCTAAGTCTTCTCTCTCAACAAATCTTTCAAGAAAATTAATATAATTCTTACTTGCAAGTGCTTCTATTGCCTTAATTAGTATTCTACTACTTAAGTGATCTCTATCAGTAAGCGCATCCAACGGCCTTAAGAATTTCTCATATAAGCGGTCTCCATCTTTAATGTCTAGTGCCTGGAGAGTACCAATTACTTCTACAATTGCATCTTCAGCTCGTTGTTTTATCGCTGCATCGGTCGAACTAACATAAATATCTGCAAGTTTGCCTAAGTCCCCACTAGTCTTACACGAATCAATTTCATCCATTTAAAACACACATATATTGTGTTAAAAAGTCTTTATAAATGTATCTTATTTGGCATCTTAGACAACCAAAACCGGAAACAAAGAAAAGACGGGCCCGAGGAGATTGACAGCCTTGTTGTCAAATCTTGTCCGACATGACAAGGCTTTTGAACTCCTGGCACATGGATTTCCGCCTTTTAGGAAAAGGTGGCTCGAAACCGCCAGTTCACTAAAATTAAGAGTCCATCGCTCTACCATTGCAGGAAGCGAAGCTTTGTGCAAATTGTGAATGCAAAGCATTCGCATCTAGCTGAGCTACGGGCCCATAACTAGGATTAATGAAAAATTAGCAATGATAAGATGGGTACAGAAAACTATTTAATGCTAATCTGTTTTATGAAATTATGCGCTTAGGCCTAATATTCCTATTGTTATCCATAATTGTTTTTGCCCATGGTGACGAGCCAGACGAGCATGAAGAACATGCAACAGTCTGGGAAAGACTAAAAATACCCGACCCAATGGACCTAGTTTATATTGCTTCTTTAGTTTCAGGTCTAGCTGTTATTATTGCATTAATGGCACAACACGGCTTAAGCGAGCAAGGAAAGAAAATAATTTTTATTGTAATCGCAGTGCCTGTAGCTGTCGCAACATTATATCTAGCAGGAACAACTGTTTATCTTAATATAATTTCAGAAACAGGTGGGCCAGTTCATTGGCATGCAGATTATGAAATATGGACCTGTGGTGTTTCATATGAATTGGTAGATCCAACTGGTTGGGATAATAAAGTAGGTAGTCCAGTTTTTCATGAACACAATGACAATAGAATGCATGCAGAAGGTGTTTTGCATAAGAAAACTGATGCTAGTTTAAGTAGATTTTTTACAGAGACAGGTGGCAAACTTGAAAAAGCCGAACTAATCCTAACAACAAATGATGGCTTAAAAACATGGAAGAACGGAGAGCAGTGCAATGGCAAACCAGCAAAACTGCAGGTTTTTGTTTATCAGATTGTAAATGTTAATCCATCCCAAAAATCAAATTTCTTATACAAACAAGTTAAGTTGGATGATTTTACAGATTATGTTTTATCAGAATATGCAAATGTTCCACCAGGAGATTGTATTATTATCGAATTTGATGAAGAAAAAAATAAAACAGACAAAATGTGTTCGACATATAAAATTGCAATAGAAAAGGGCGACATGAAGGAGGCTCAAAATGGCAGTTGAAGCAGGCTTACCGCAAATTGGCACTGTTATTGTAACCGCAATAATAGATTCAATAAATCCGTGCGCGATAGGCGTAATGATATTACTGGTTTCACTAATGATCGGGAATTCAAAATTAAAGAGCAAAATGTTTCTATACGGTGGACTTTACATATTTTCAGTATTTTTGACTTACCTACTTGCGGGTTTAGGCCTCATTGCGTTTTTCCAAGTAATTCCATTGTGGGTTTCTGAATATATCGCCATAGTAGTAGGAGCAATCATCATAGTTGCAGGTTTAATAGAAATAAAGGATTTCTTTTGGTATGGTCAAGGCATCTCACTTTCAATTCCTTCTGAGCGCGCAAAACAAATAAAGCAAATGCTAGAAAACATTAGTGTGTGGGGCGTTATTGTATTGGGTGCATTTGTAGCTGCTGTTGAGCTTCCTTGTACTGGTGGCCCATATCTTGCGATCATATTGCTACTTTCTCAAAATTTTGATTTCACTGCCTTTTTGTTATTAGTATTTTATAACATGATATTTGTACTGCCCCTTGTATTAATATTAGTAGCAGTGATGCTTGGCACCAAGGTTACCTCTTTAGCAAAATGGAAGCAGGCATCCCGTGCGCATATGCGTTTGGCAATAGGTGTAATTCTTATAATACTTGGTTGGCTATTGATACTAATTGCAAATGGAACTATTAACCTGGGTTGAGTATATGGCTACAAAAAAATCCAAAAACAATATGAAGAAAGAGCACGTACTTGTTGTAAAGCGCCGCGGTCACAGCGAGCATTTTGACGAGCGCAAGGTATATGGATCTATTTATTCTGCTTGTTCTAATTGCGATCTTCACGAGAAGGAATGCGAAAAGCTCGCCGAGCAGGTTGTTGAAGAACTGAAGAAGGCAATGGTAACTAAGAAAGAGATAAATTCTACTGAAATATTTGGCCTTGTAATATCCATCTTAGCAAAATATCACGAAGACGCTGCTTTGATGTACGAGGTTCACAGGGACATAAGCTAAGTTTGGGGTGCGTAATATGGTGGAATTCGTAAAAGTTTGTTCAGTAACCGATGTAAAAACAAATAGCACAAAACGTTTTAGCGTTAGCGGAAAAGAGATCGCATTGTTTAATCTTAATGGAAAATTTTATGCAATTGCTGTGCATTGTACGCACGCTGAAGGACCATTAGATGAGGGATTTGTAGAAGGCAATGAAGTTGAATGCCCATGGCATGGCGCCAGATTTGATATTACGACTGGCAAAGCGCTTTCTCCTCCGGCGCCTACTGACGTGCAAAAATACGAGGTAAAATTAGAAGGAAGCGATGTGATGATAAAGATATAGGGATTTTGTGTTAAACAACTCGAAAAGTTTTGGTTTGTGCTTGTTTTTGCTCTTTTGTCTATTATTTATGGGGTGTTCTTCGCAAGAAAAAAAATCTGAAAATGTAAAAACAGAAACACCATCTTCAATACCAATTTCAGTACCGTCCCCACAACCAAGTCCACAACCAGTACCCGTTCCTACACCACAATTTACTCCTCAACCTCTAC
>JAHFGR010000122.1:0-435 GCA_023247345.1 Microcaldota archaeon
AACATATAAAAGAGCGCGATGACGAAAATAGAAAGAGATACTTAAACGTCTATGGGATAGATATATACGATACTTCCAAGTTCGATATTTGTTTAAGCAGCGCAAAGTTTTCCAAAGAACAAATGCGAGATATTGTCTTGCAGGTTATAAAAATTAAAAGATTGAAATGAGGTGGGCACATGCATGGTGCAATAAAATCTGGAACAGTTTGTAAAGTTAAAGTTGGCCGTAGAATTGGGCAGGAAGTTACAGTAAACAAGGTAGAAGGACATTTTGCTTATGCAAAAACTGCAAAAGGTAAAGAAAGAAAGTTTAATATTCTACATCTTGATGTATTAGAAAATACATCGAGAGTTCGTGACCCTGGGGTCATGGAATCTTGAAGTTCGTTAAATCTAGATAGTTCATGAACGAAATTAATCAGACGGACGAAAA
>JAHFGR010000122.1:445-4195 GCA_023247345.1 Microcaldota archaeon
ATGCGGGTTATCTCTGCAAATGATTTTAAACATTAGCTTCTATATATTATCACATGCAGTCATTATCAGCACGAAGATTTAGACCAGCTCATTTTAGAAATCAACATTTCCGTAGATGTAACATCCATAATCCGCTTACTGAAGGTCATAGACAATATATGCGACCAAAGCTGAAGATAAGCAGAACTTCGAGAAGGCCTGCACAGCCTAGAAGAGAATTAGATTTAAAAATTTTAGAGTTAACTGCTAAAGGAAAATTAAAAGAAATCGAACATTTACTAAGTGAGTCAGAAAGAATATTAGTTAGAAATGTACTTCTAAAAAGACCAAAAACCTATGCTCAGATAGCAAGAATAAGAGATAGAGAAGTTAATACAATTTATAGTGCTTCATACAGGCTATTAGACAGACTGAAAAGGTGGGAGAGCGGACAAGAATTTAAAAGGACAAGGGGCCGTGAAAAAGGTAAACCATTGGAAGGCAGGCTAGTAAAAAGAATCAAAAAAATAATCGCAGAGCGAATAGCAAAAGGTGAAACCTTAGAGGAAATAAAAAAGAATGCGAAATTAAATGAAATTCAATGCAAACTTCTTGACATTTATGTTTTGCCAGAGCAGCGTATAACACTTAAAGAAGCTGCAAGACTGACAGGGAGAAAAAAAGCCGGCGTAATGTCTGCGTTAAGGCAGATGGAAAATAATCTTCTTGGAAAAAATATAGATTATCGTGTAGAAAGATACTTGAAACTGACTGATGATGAATTAACCGAAAAAATAAGGTCAACGGGTGCTAAAACAAGAACTGAGCTTAGCCAGAGCGATGCTAGACTTAAAATGGCAGCAAAGCAAAGAGGACTTTTGAACGGAATAATAATATCAAAACACCAAAAGGATTTGCGTGCTGCCTTGAATAATGCTTTAAAAGAAAGAAAACTTGATGATGTTTTAGCTAGTCTGACAGATCTGGAAAAAGCCATAATAAATAATCTTTTGGCTAAGAAACCACTTTCAAGAGAAGATCTTGCTAAATTACATACTATATCTGTTCTAGATATCAGACGCGCAGAAAAAATCTTAACAAAAAAACTTAAGGGCGAAGAAATAACACTTAATGATCTAGAAAAGTTGCGAAAATCAGTTAAAGAACTTGGTGATGAAACAATCGTCAGATTGAGAGCACAAATGACTGATAGGGAAATTGCAATATTAGAGAGAAGGGTAAACAGAGAAAAACCAGATAGTTCTAAAGATGTTGGGCAGTCATTTTTAATAAGTCGCGAGCGCATACGGCATGCTCAAATAGCCTTATATCATAAACTTGAAAATTACAAAGCAGCGGGAAATTTCGAGCTTCCAGAACACCTTAAAGATGCGTTTTTCGCATAATAATTTAATTCTATTAGTGCAAAGGTAGTTTATGTTTTCTCAGGAAATTTTCGACAATTCAGTTATAATAATCAACAAACCTCCAAAGATAATCAGTCACGAGCTTACTACCTGGGTTAAGAAAATTACTGGTGCTAAGCGAGCTGGTCATGCCGGAACGCTCGATCCACAGGTAAGCGGAGTTTTACCGGTTGCATTAGGCAAGGCAACGAAGCTGCTAACATATATTGCGCCAAAAGATAAAATTTACGTCGGCATAATTAAATTCAAGCGAATTTTGCCCCGTAGCGAGATTGAAATACTATTTCAAAAATTTACTGGTGAAATCGAGCAAACACCTCCAAAACAAAGTGCTGTTCGCAAAGTTAAGCGCAAGCGCAAAGTTTATTACATTAAATTTTTAGAGCAAAGCAAAGAAAACCCGAGGCTCGTGCTTTTTGAAACTAAAGTTGATGCTGGTACTTACATCAGAGTATTATGCGAGCAAATTGGCAAGCTTTGCGGCGGAGCAAGAATGGAAGAATTGCGCAGAACTGCTGTTGGAGAGATAATAGAAGAGCAAGCATTTACAATTTATGAATTGATTGATGCGATCTGGTTATGGAAAAATAAAAAAGACAGTTCGTGTTTGGAAAAAATGCTTCATAAACCAGAGGAATTTATTAATTATCCAAAAATTATTGTAAAGGAAACTGCGATCAAGAGTATCTCTTCTGGTGCGCAGATAATGGTGCCTGCTGTTAAATCGCTTGAGAAAATTGATAAAGATGCATTAGTTTCTATTTATTCTGAGAGTGGAAAATTTGTTGGCGTTGGGCGAGCAGCAGTTAGCAGTGAAGAATTTAAGAAAATGGAAAACGGATTGGTTGTAAAATTAGAACGGGTTCACATTTAGCTATTGTTCGCCAAACATAATATCAATTAAAATCTATTCCTGCTTATACTATCTATGTCTTCAGAAACACTCACAGCTAATCGCATTCCGCTTACTATTATTACTGGCTACTTAGGCACAGGTAAAACCACGCTGCTTAAACACATTCTAGAAAAATCAAACAAAAAACTAGCGATAATAATGAACGAATTCGGGGATATCGCAATTGATACTAAAATTATCGAAGGAAAAAATGTAAAAATAGCAGAGCTAGCAGGTGGTTGCGTATGCTGTTCGCTTACTGGCGAGTTCGAGGCTGCGATTCGCGAAGTGATTGAAAAGGCAAAACCAGAATGGATAATACTAGAAACAACTGGCGTTGCTGAACCAACAGCAATTGCATTCGATATCCAAGAAAGCTTGCAAGAAGTACGTTTAGATGCGATTGTTACTTTAGTTGATGGTGACACGATGATAAAATTCCCTAGTTTGGGCCATACTGGTCGCGAGCAAATAGAAATGGCAGACATTATTATATTAAATAAAATCGACATCATCGATGAATATCAAACAGCTGATGTGGAAAAGCGTTTAAGAGAACTAAACCCCAGAGCAGTTTTAGTAAAATCAATACAGTCGAAGGTTCCACCAACCTTTATATTCGGATTAAATAAAGAGCACAAGGTCAATAAACATATAGAACACAAGGAACATAAAATCGAAAACGATGTTTTTGTATATGAAAGCGACAAAATTTTCGATAAGGAAAAGTTTATCTGGTTAGTGAACAGCTTACCTAAAGAAATCTATAGGAGTAAGGGTTTTATTAAATGCAAGAGTGAAGGCTATTTATTTAATTTTGTTGCTGGTAGATTCGATCTTGAAGTCTTCAGCGCTGAAAAGACTGAATTAGTGTTTATAGGGAAAGATATTTTAAAGTTAGAAAATAACATAAAGAATAAGCTTGATGATTGTAAGAGTGATTAAATGGCATATAAATTCTACGACGATGTTGCAATAGCAGATGTTGCATACGAGGCAACAGGCAAAACACTTGCCGAAATGATGGAAAGCGCAGGCCTAGCGCTAACAAATACTATGGTTAAAGATATAAAAGCTGTAAAAACTCCAGAAGAGGTAGTATTTGAACTAAAAGCAGATAAAGCTGATAAATTATTACACGATTTTCTTCAGGAGTTAATATTTTATAAGGATAAGGATCTTGTTCTCTTAACAAAGTTTAAAATAAGAATAACTTCTCTTGCTACTGGTTATCGCGCACAAATTAGGGCAAGAGGCGATAAAATCAATATGAAAAAACAAGAATTGCTAGTAGATGTTAAAGCTGTCAGTTGGCATATGTTTAAAGTTGAGCAAACTAGAGATGGATGGAGAGCGTTTGTAGTTTTGGACGTATGAGCAATAATTTCAATCAAACTAGTCCATACCATGTATTAAAAAATCTAAAAAGCAATAGAATGGTTCCAAAGC
>JAHFGR010000123.1 GCA_023247345.1 Microcaldota archaeon
GTCTCGATTGTAAAGGATAATTGTAATTCATTAGGTACTACCGTGGCTTTCGCTTCGCCTTTAACATTTATAGTGTTTCTAGCTGGTTCTTGGCTAAAGTAAAGATTTTGCGGTTTTGTTTGATTAGCTATTATATACATGCCGGCTAAGGCAACTAAAACAAAAACAATCATTGGAAAAAACATTCTATATCCAGTAGAAGCTCCTTCTTTTCCAGGAATCATTATATCACCCAAAATATTATACAACAGCTAGATTTAAATATGTTAGAAATAGTTAGGCAAATGACTAATCAATAACAATGTAAGAATGCTATGCGGCTTTTTTCTCCTGTTCTAGTCTGCGCTTAATTACCTTTAAACTTACGAAACTATCGCGTTCCATTTCGTCCAGTCTAAAAGAAATAAGCCGTTTTTGCTCTTCGAGTCGCGGAATCAGGTTGTACTCGAGCGCATTTACTCTGCGCTTTGTTTTTTCTATTTCAACGATCAAACGCTTAATTGCAGTTTCAGTTTCTGCCAATTTTATTACGATCTTTAGTATTTCCTCAAAGTTTTCAATTGCAAAATCTATTTTTGCGCTTGTACCGGCAATCGAGTAGGTTGGCAAGTCTAAGAAATGCTTAGATTCCATCTGGGCATTTATATAGGGAATCTTCACGCCCATAACGTTTTTTACTTCAATATCAATGTCTATTTGTTTTTTGAGATTTAATGAGACATTCTGCAGATCATAAAGAGTATGATAAATCTCAGTTAATGCTAGGCTTTTGTATGCAGGTCCAATTTTTCTTGCCAACTCGCCCCGCAAATCCTGCGCTTTCTTCAGAATTTTAAAGAATTCTAAAATGAGCGCATCACGTTTTTGCTTAAGTAATTTATGCCCTTTTACAGCTAGGGTTATGCGCTCTTTTGTCTTTATCAATTCCATTCTTGTTGGAACAACGTCTGCCATATCAATCATTTCTTCTTCATGTATTTTCCAATATGCTCAGTCTTAACACGCTTAAGCTCGCTTTCCGGAATGGCAGATAATAAATCCCATGAAATTTCTAATGTCTTTTCGATCGTTCTGTCTTCATAAGATCCTTGCTTTACGAATTTGTTTTCAAATTCATCTGCAAAACGCAAGTATTTTCTGTCAATTTCTGTAAGCGCTTCTTCGCCTACAACAGCGCTTAAGCTTCTTAGATCACGGCCATTGGCATAGCTTGCATAAATCTGGTCAGCAACGCCCTTATGATCTTCTCTTGTCTTACCGCTGCCAATACCTGAATTCATTAATCGCGAAAGAGATGGCAGAACATCAACTGGAGGATAAATGTTTTTTCTATGCAAATCCCTGCTAAGAATTATCTGGCCTTCTGTAATATACCCAGTAAGATCAGGAATTGGATGCGTTTTATCGTCGCCTGGCATTGTCAAAATTGGAATTTGAGTAACTGTTCCTTTTCTTCCTTTTACTCTGCCTGCGCGTTCATAGATAGTTGATAAATCCGTGTACATGTAACCTGGATAACCACGCCTGCCAGGCACTTCTTGACGAGCAGAAGAAACTTCACGCAATGCTTCACAGTAATTTGTAAGATCAGTTAGCAAAACTAAAACGTGCATGTCCTGCTCATATGCTAGATATTCAGCAGTCGTAAGCGCTAAACGCGGTGTAATTAATCTTTCAACAGAAGGATCATTTGCCAAATTTAAAAATAAAACTGCATTTTCGAGCGCACCAGTTTTTTCAAAATCCCGAATGAAAAAGCTCGCTTCTTCGTGAGTAATGCCAATAGCTGCAAAAACTACTGCGAATTTTTCTTCAGTTCCGCGAACTTTTGCCTGTCTTGCAATTTGAACAGCAAGCTGATTATGTGGCAAACCTGCACCTGAAAATATCGGCAGCTTCTGGCCACGAACTAATGTGTTCATTGCATCTATTGTTGAAACGCCAGTTTGGATAAATTCACTAGGCGATTCTCTAGAATAAGGATTAATTGGCAAACCATTTATGTCTAATCGCTCTTCGGGAATTATCTTTGGACCTTTATCGCGTGGCTCCCCTAATCCGTTAAATGCGCGGCCAAGCATATCTGTGCTTAATCCTAATTGCATTGTTTCTCCTAAGAATTTTACAGTAGTCTGATCAGTACTAATCCCAGTTGTTACTCCAAAAACCTGGACAACTGCGATGTTTTCACTAATGTCTAGAACTTGACCTTTTCTTCTTTCGCCGTCGGGTAGCATTACTTCTACTATTTCATTGTAACCAACACCGCTAATTCCTTCTACGAATAAAAGCGGACCTGCGATTTGATTTATTGTTTTATATTCTTTCATTAATGCCATTTTTATCTACCCCATAAATTTATTAAAATTATTTCTTCAATAACCCATCAAAATCATGATCGATTTCGCCATTCAATTTATCGAACTCTTCATATTTTGTAATCTCTTTCATTCTGCCAATTTTTGTTTTTGTTGGCAGATCAGAAATGCGCTTAAGTTGTACACCCAGATCTAATATGCTTGCAGTTCTTTCGTGGAATTTCAAAATTGTTTTAAGCATTAAATATTGTTTCTTAAAATCGCTGCGCGCATCGATGTCACTGTAAGCATTTTGCTGCAAGAAATCTTCTCTGATCATTTTTGTTACCAAGAGTATTGCTTGCTCCTTTTCCGGAAGCGCGTCTGGCCCAACTAACTGAACAATTTCTTGCAGTTCTGCTTCTTTTTGTAAAAGTGCCATTGCCTGCTTGCGAAGCTTTGGAAAGTCACTTGAAACATTTTCCATAACCCATTCTTCAAGCGAATCTGTGTAAAGCGAGTAACTCTTTAGCCAATTAATAGCCGGGAAATGCCTTCTGTAAGCAAGCGATGCGTCCAGTGCTAAGAAAACTTTTGTAACACGCAGAGTGTTTTGCGAAACAGGCTCGCTTAAATCTCCACCTGGAGGCGAAACAGCACCAACTACGCTAACGCTTCCGTATCTTTCTTCAGTTGCTAAGCAACGTACACGACCAGCACGTTCATAAAATTCTGCTAATTTTCTTGCCAGGTATGCGGGATAACCTTCTTCACCTGGCATTTCTTCAAGGCGGCCGCCAATTTCACGCATTGCTTCTGCCCATCTGCTTGTACTGTCTGCCATGAGCGCGACGTCATATCCTTGATCTCGGAAATATTCTGCAATTGTAATTCCTGTATAAATGCTAGCTTCGCGCGCAGCAACTGGCATGTTACTAGTATTCGCAATAAGTACAGTTCGTTCCATCAATGGTTTGCCAGTTTTTGGATCAATTAAATGTGGGAATTCTTTTAAAACTTCAGTCATTTCATTGCCGCGCTCGCCGCAACCAACATAAACTACTATTTGCGCATCGCTGTGTTTAGCTAAGCTTTGCTGGGTGACTGTTTTTCCAGATCCGAATGGACCTGGTATACAAGCTGTTCCGCCTTTTGCAATTGGGAAAAATGTATCAATAACGCGCTGCCCAGTAATAAATGGAATAATAGGCGGGAATTTTTCTATAGATAGTCTTGCTTTTCGAACAAACCATCTCTGATAAAGATAAACTGGTTTTTTCTTTCCTTCCATGCTGATTGAACCGATTTCATCTTCTACAGTATATTTGCCGCTCGAAAGCTCCTCAACCTTGCCCTCGTATGGAGATATTATCCTATGTTCGATAAGATCAGTTTCTTGAACAGTACCGAGAATGTCGCCTTGCTTGACTTTATCTCCTTTTTTTACCTTTGCCTTGAACTCCCATTTTGCTTTTCTATCAAGTGGTGGCGCATCTATACCTCGAGTAATAAAAACTCCGCCAGCTTTTTCTTCTATAAACTGTAATGGCCTTTGTATCCCATCATAAATATTTTTCAGAATGCCAGGACCAAGCTCAACACTTAGTGGCTGACCGGTAGTTACAACTGGTTCACCAGGTTTAAGTCCAGAGGTATCTTCATAAACTTGAATAATACTTCTATCTCCAACAATTTTTATAATTTCTCCAAGTATTCTTTCATTGCCAACGCGAACGACATCATATAATCTTGCATTTTCAACAGTTGCCTCAACAACTGGACCTGAAATTCTTACTATTTTTCCTTTAGAGCTATTTAATTTTGCCATAAAATCAACCTCATAAATA
>JAHFGR010000124.1 GCA_023247345.1 Microcaldota archaeon
AGAAAATTTGGCGTGTCTGTAAAGTAAAATACTGGACAGAATATGATAAAGCATTAGCAGCTTTAAAGGATTTAAATTGCGCTGCAAAAGACGTTGAGAAATTTAGCGTTGCACTTGCAGAATTCCAAGATGAACAGAACTTTTCAACAAAGGCAGGCGTATTTTTGTCTGCGTTGATGAATAATTGTACTGATAGTGAATTTGTAATACGCCTAGCGCACATTGCAAAAAAAATAGATTTCTTATGTTTTAATAATGAAAAAAATGTAACAGTGATTGGTGATGTTGGATCTAATTTTGCGCGGGGCATGAAACAAGGTAGAATCGTAATAAACGGTAATGCCAAACAATTTCTAGGAAATGATATGGAGAATGGAACAATCACAATAAATGGAGATAGTGGGGATCAAAGCGGGCAAAAGATGCGAGGTGGTAAAGTCATAATCAATGGAAATGCTGGTAATTTTTTAGGACAGGGTATGCTTAGCGGAGAAATTTTTGTAAATGAAAATGCTGGTTTCCATGCTGGATTTTTTATGCAGGGTGGATTAATTGTAATAGAAAAAAATACTGATAAAACCACAGGGGTTTTTATGAGGGGTGGTATGCTTATTATAAAGGGGAATAGTGGTGATACACTTGGCGGATGGATGGAAAGTGGAACTATTTTTGTTGATGGAAATGTTAGCGAGCAAGTTGCACGTGGTATAAAAGGGGGCGAAATTTATATACAAGGTAAAAGAATCAGCAATCTTACTGCAAGAATAAGATGTTTGCCTCTAGAGATAGAAGAAAAAATAAGGTTGGAAATACAAAAATTTAAGAGAAGTTAATTATTTGCAGGCACCAAGTATTGCTTCTGCCAATTGCTCGCTCGTAAATCCAAATGACTCAATAAGTTCTTGCCTGAGAATAGCATCAATGCGCTCTTTAATCGCTTGTTTATCAATGCGCGTACCGACTAATTGTTGTTGCAGTTTTTCAATTGAGTCTTCTGGGTAAAGAAAAAAATCTCCGTGAATCTTAATCTCATTTATAGTTTCATCGTATTTTAAATCGATTTTAATTAGCTTGCCAGCTTTGAAAATGTTTTTGCCAGATTTCATAATTCTAATTAACTTGATAAATTTATAAATATTACCACATAAAAATTTGTTAATGAATGCTAGACAAAGAAGGATGCGAACAAGATTAGAAAGTGGTGTGGCAGGAAAACCCAGACCGCAATCACCTAGGGCGCTGGTCCATAAGGCAAAGGCACCTCCGGACAGGATAAAAAAGAGCGTTCTTTGCGTCGCAGTACTTGCAGATAGCAAGGATCAAATAAACGAAGAACTCACGAAAGCGGGTTTTAGAAATGCGAGTGAAAAGTGGGCTAATGCGAAGACAGATAAATTAGTATTCACTGGTTATCTCGGACTTCTGATGGAAAAACTGGGTAGCCCGGTAAATAAAAAAGGCGACAATGCATGGGTAGCTGATATAGAAAAGGAGTTACCAGAAAAAACACTGATTCGTGGCGACGTACGCGCTTGGTTTACAAAGATAATAATCGAAGAAAGATGGTGTTTGTGCATAGCAGGCGACAAAGAACAAATAACCGCACTCTTAGAATCGTTCGTTCCGAAATGGCGGACCGCTGATTTTAATCCAGGCGGCGTTACAACAGATTTGGAGTATGCTCTAAATTTTCTTAAAAGTAAACCAGCTGCTCCGAGCACCTAACTGCCATTTTCCTTCCTGTTTTTATCTAAGACCCCTTTCATAAAAAACTCGCCAGCACGATAACTGCTTCGTACGAACGGCCCGGAAGCGCAGTACAAGAATCCTTTTTCTTCAGCTCTTTTCTGCCAGTATTTGAATTTTTCCGGAGAAATGAATTCTTGCACAGCCAAATGTCTTTTGCTAGGCTGTAAATACTGCCCAAAAGTAATAATATCGCAATTTATTGCACGCAGATCGTCCATTGTTTTTTCTATTTCATCGTCTCGCTCGCCAAGACCGAGCATAAGCGCGGTTTTTGTATATATTTTTGGGTTTAATTTTTTTATTGTAGTTAGAACATGCAAACTTTGCCTGTAGCCTGCTCGTCGATCGCGAACTGTTTCCTGCAAACGCTCAACAGTCTCCATATTATGGCCGATAACTTCAGCGCCGGATTCGACTACTGTTTTTATGCACTGCTCATTACCTCGAAAATCAGGAATCAAAAGTTCGATAATTACTTTTGGGTGCTTTTGCTTAACAGTGCGAACGCATTCGGAAAAATGCTGCGATCCCTGATCTGGCAGGTCATCACGATCAACAGAAGTAAGAACGATATATTCGAGCTTCATTTCGCCAACAGCAGCAGCAAGATTTTCTGGCTCGCTAGCAAGCTCGTGCATTGCAACGCCTTCACGGGCGCTTTTAGTATGGCAAAATCTACAGTATCTTGTGCAAATATCCCCCATAAGCAAAAATGTTGCAGTTCCGCCGCTCCAGCATTCATTTATATTTGGGCATCTTGCTTCAACGCAAATTGTATGCAGTCTCTTTTCTTTTGTAAGTTTTTTTACATGCTCATACTCGCGTATCTCATCGCCTTGCGGCAGCTTTATCTTTAGCCATTCTGGTTTCTGCTCTGTTGCTGGATTAATAAACGGGTTACAATTAGTCATAATTAGGATATTTTAGCAAAAAAGATTTAAATAACTAGTTTTTACTCATTTTTCGAAGCGGCCGCCAATGGCACCAACGCCACCCCGTAGTGACCGGTAGGCCCGTAACCCGCACCGACAAACTGCCTCCTGCCACCGACAACGTAGTCGAAACCACGAGCCACAGGACCCAAGTAAGCACGATCACTTCTCCACAAATATCTTAAACCATCCATTGAACGATCAACTTTTGCTCCAATGGGAATACCATGGTCTGTTAAATGCCAACCCTCTTCTTTAGCAAAACTCTCAACTTGATGAATTTTTTCATCAGTTATTTTTAGTTCGTATCTGTTATTTCCTAGTTCTGTTTGCCCGTTGGGCAAATCTCCAATTTTTCGTGGCGACGAAAAATGGACCACAAATCCAGAAGGATTTGTCGGTCTCGAACTTGCTACAAGTTCTCGATCAACTAAATCAAAGTCCGGGTGTTCTACTACTAAAGCGCAGTTTACTTTACCTCTGAATTGTTTTGGTACTTTGAAGGTTATTCCTTCGAAAACTACTTGTTTGCCGAATGGTTCATCTGGTGCCTCATAAATAACCAAAGTACCAGTCCACAAAGGGTAATTTTCTTCAAAATATTTTTTATCTTTTTTGCCTTTTGTTTCTGTTAAAATTCTATCGTGAACATCGTTAGGTACTATAAGTCTTCCTTCTCTTTTGGCTAAGGCGAGCGCTTGAAATAAATTTAGATCACGGTGAAATTCGATTACTTGTTTTACTTTTTCCGGATCCATTGATCGTAGCATTTCTCTTGCTTTTCTTGCTTGTTCTGCATATGATTGACCTGTAACGTCTGGTTGTCTTACAATGTGCTTATCCAGTGGACCGTATCTACTAAATTTATCGTTCGCTCGCGTAACGGTAGAAGCAGCCCTTACTAATATCTGTGCGCTAATCATGTGAATCACTTTTTTCTGGCGTAACATTCAATGGCATTAACGCCACCCCAGACGAGTCGAGCAAGTAGACATCGGCATCGACGCTACACTCGTCGCCGAAGCCGCCGCGCCCAAGAGGATCTATATAGGCGCTATCTAATCGCCATAAACGTCTTGCTTTTTTTGATTTTTCTACTAGTTCGCCTATTGGAATTTTTGTTTCTGGATCTGGATTGTACAAACCGTTTTCTTTAGGAAAGTTTTCTAGTAGGCGAACTGCTCCTTCAAGTGGTTTTATCTCATAATCAGAAGATATCATACTTTTTAATAAGGATTTGAATTTTCTAAGTATTGGGTTAACTTCTATTTTTACAACCTCAAAGTCTGGATGTTCAACTACTAAGGCGCAGTTTCTTTTTCCTCTGAATTGGTTTGGGACTTTGAATGAAATGGAATAGTTTACTGCAGTACGAATATCTTCCCAACTAAAAACAACCTGCTCACCGAATGGT
>JAHFGR010000125.1 GCA_023247345.1 Microcaldota archaeon
AACGAGAGTATAGATTCGCTTAGAGATGCGTGGAATAAATTTGATGGTGCATAGATGTGGACCGCAAAGCTCAAGCTCTATCATAAAGACTGCCCGATCGTCAATCGCTGCGTTAAATTTGGCGTTAGCGTTCTTTCTTATCCGCGATCGCATTACACAAAAAAAGGAAAGAAATATGCTACGACTGTCTGCAAGTTTGTCGGATATGATGGCGAGCGCAAGAAGCAATTTCTAGACGACCTTAAGAACGATTCGAACATTTCGCGCTTAGATATTAGTGGTGATGTTTTTGTTTACGAGTATAATTTGGGAAAACCGGGGGAGGGGGAGCACGCCATGCTTTATTTTGATCCGGAAATGGTTTTTGTCAAGCCAACTGTAAATTCGCCAGACGGCCATGAATACTGGGAAGTTGCCTGCTGGAACAAGGATAAGATTACGAAATTTATAAACGAACTATCGAAGCATATGGATAAGAGCGAGGTCTTGGGTATTGGACAAGTGGGCAATGTGGAAGTGTATTTCCCAAGCGTAATGCCTAAGCTTTCGCCAGCACAGGAAAAGGCGATCATGCTAGCTTACCAATGGGGCTACTATAATTATCCCCGCCAAATAGATTTGCGCGAGCTTGCAAAGCGTGCTGGGATTAGCTTAACTACTTTTCAGGAAAATTTGAGAAAAGCAGAGAATAAGATGATGCCAATGCTGATTGAACGGATTGTGAAACCGGAGAGCGAAGGGAAAAGAAAATAGACTGCCATTTTAATAAAGGAACCCGACTAAAAATAGAGGTATCTTTTTATTATCGAAAAGTGCACTGTCAACTGCAATATAATCTGGATTTTGTCGAAAATCCTTTGATACTCCGCCAACTTCTATTTTAAGTCCGTTCACAGAAAAATCAGATGTTTTTTCTCCTTTTTCAGTTTTGAGATAGCAAGAAACTTCTGTGTGGTTTACAAAAAATTCTTCCCTGATTATCCCGCGACCGGCTGTTTGCGTGAAAAGGGTTCTAAAAGGGATTGTAAGGTATATCTTTGGTTCTTTTTTCACATCTTTTTTTGCTTGCTTACAAGGATAAAACGCAATTATAACTCCAGCAGAGGCTAGATCTGAGATAAGCCTGATTACAAACGTTTTTGAAATGCCTAACTTCTGTGATAAAGAGGAGAAACTAATCTCAAAAGGTGATGAAACGGCAACATGGTAAAGAATTTTGTAAGCATCTTCTTCGTATTTAATATTTATATCGCGAAGTGAGGCCAGGTCTCTTGAAATAATTTTTTCCAGAGAATTTTCTAATGCCTCATAGAATCCCTCGCCAGAATAGAGCACACCTCCAAATTTCATATGCTCATCAAAATATTCAAATGCAGAAAGATGTTTTATCGATATTTCCTTGCCTTTTTTTATTATATCATCAAATGAATAATATGGAATATCAAAGTTTTTTCTTATGTTTAAAAACTCTCTGAAAGAAAGCGGTTTCAGATCATAAAGAATAACCCTTCTTGAAAGATCAGCGCTGCTTTTTTTCAATTCAATGCTTGATGATCCGCTAAAGAATATCCTTAGTTCGTGTTCATCGTAAATTGTTTTAATGTCATCTTGCCAGTTAGAACGAAGATGAATCTCATCGATAAATATATCTTTAAATCCTCTCTTTCCAAGTGCTTGGGTAATTTCATAAATAGAATGAGGTCTGAGATATACGGCATCAGCTGAAAGATAAATAGAATTTTCAAACATTTTTGAGAGTTGCAAAAGAAAAACTGTTTTTCCAATTCCCCGCAATCCTTTTATGCCAACATAAAAGTCAGTTGCTGTTGTTAATGCTTTGTCGAACAGATAGCGTTTTTTAGTAAACTGCTCAACCCATTTCTTAAGACTCTCACTTTTTAGCAATATTTTTTCAATTATTGCATCTTCCATGAATTTATTATAAACAATAGCATTTATAAGGATTTTGTTTTTATAAGCAAACAAAATATATATAATTTTGTATTTGCATGCAGACAAAATAATTAAAATATAGTAATTTTTAGTATTTTTGTCTTTCTAGACAAACAAAATTAGTATTTTTTGTCTTTATAAAAAGACAAAATAATCAAAAAATCATTCCAACACCCAAGCCACTATTTCCTCGCTTAGATACAATTTTCCTATCATTGTAATCTGCTCTAGCAAATTCTTTATCTCGTCTTTTTTCACTATTCCGTTTTCCTTTGCAAGTTTTAGTAAGGTTGCTGTTCCGATATAGTTCGCGCCTTCCTGTTCTGCCGCTTCACGCGCCTTTTTGTCATCGATAATTGCAAGCGCATTATTTTCCTTTGCGAACATTATCACTGAGGCTTCACCGATGTGGATGTGATGGTGCTCTGCGATATTGCTGTCTGCAACTTTTATCTCGATTTTCGGATGCCCAAAATTTCGCAACGAGTCAAGTTTGCTTAGTTTTAATTCACGGCTAACTTGTTCGGTAATGACAATTTGATGAGATTTGAGAATTTTTATTAAGAGTTCAATTCTATTTATCCTGATAAAGGCAGATATACAGGAAGTATCGAACACAACGATCATCGAGAAATCACCGATTTCGAGACCGATAAATCGATTTCATTTCAGCAACCTTTTTGCTTTTTCTAGTTCGCTCTCTGCTTCTTTTTTAGTGCTCGGCTCGAATTTTGGCTGCACGCCACGCAAATACAGTGTGTCAAGCATCTCATCATAGCTTACTCCTGCAATTGCAGCAGCTTTCCCAAGCGAAATCTTTTCTTTCTTATACAGCTCTACTGCAAGGTCAATATTCGTTATTTTCTGCTCTTCGATATAAGTTCTTACTGCTTCTCTAATTAATTCGCTCATATTTCCATATAAGCCCGCATCTACAAGCATTTCTGCTTTTTCCCTTACTATATTCGGAAGATGGATATAGGTTGTGTTTTTCATGTTAATCACTATTGTTTTATTATTGAAAAAGTTTAAAAAGATTTGTGATAGCTTTGCACTGTGCAGCGACGCATCAGAATACCGAACAATTAAGGGTAAATTATTATATAACCTGATCGAGAATAGAAATTAGAAGAGGATGAAATACATGACTGAAACAATAACTTGGCAAGATTTTGAAAAAGTCGAGATGCGCGTCGGTCGCGTGGTTGCGGTTGATGATTTCCCAGAAGCGAGGAAACCATCTTACAAATTAACAATTGATTTCGGACCGGAGATCGGGACAAAGCGCTCGAGCGCGCAAATAACAAAACTGTACAAAAAAGAAGGGCTGATCGGACGATTGGTTGTCTGTGTAATAAATTTTCCGCCAAAACAAATCGCAAATTTCCATTCTGAATGTCTGACTACTGGATTTGTTACGGATAAAGGCGTTGTGCTCCTCGAACCTGAACAAGACGTACCGCTTGGCTGTAAGGTTGCATAGCAGCGTCGCATAGCGAAAAGTATTTAAACTGGGTTTCAGAATAGAAGTTTCAGAATAGAAATTAGAACTTTAATGGAGGTTATTTATATGATGGGCAAAATGTGCAGTACAGTAACGGGTATTCTTGTTTTGGTTGGTGGCGGAACCTTATTCGCTTTTGGCATGGGTTGGATTAAGGATGTCATGCTTGCGCACCAAATAGCTGGCGGACTATTGACATTAACCGGATTAGGCATACTTGTCCATGGTTTAGGCATATGCAAATGCGGTGAAGAATGCTGCATGCCAGAAAGCGGGGCGAAGAAATCTAAGTAAAGTTGCATTCCGGTTCTCCGAATCGCTAACTTATTTCTTTTTTATTTCCTTTTTTTCCCCTTTTCCGCTCTTATTTCCAACTCGCCATTCCACCCTGAAGACTGCGGACATTATAGCCGGCACGCTTCAGAAACTGTCTTGCAGCCTCGCTTCTTATGCCGTGCGCGCAAACAGTCACGGTCTCGCAAGCAGGTGGAATCTTAGCAATACTACTGGCTAGTTGTCTTAGGGGGATATTTATGCTCTTAGGTATGCTCCGCAATTTATACTCCCAAGGCTCACGGACATCGATAACCAGAATAACTCCCTG
>JAHFGR010000126.1 GCA_023247345.1 Microcaldota archaeon
TGTCTGCATTAGTAGAACCTGAAAAATCAGAAACTAGAACTCTTGTTTTTATAGCAGGATGCATGTGTAAATTTATGTTAAAAAGTATTTTAAATAGATAAGTGCAAGCGAAACATTTAAAAATTAGATCGATATAATTAATATTATGATAGAGGTAGAAACAACGTTACGGGAATGGGGGAAATCAGTCGGGCTGGTAGTGCCAAAAGAAGCTTTAAGGCACGAGCAACTTAAGGCAGGTCAAAAGGTCGTACTTTTATTATTGAAAAAAACTTCTGCCTTAAAAGATACTTTCGGAGTCGTGAAATTAAAGAAGAATACTGATATGATATTAAAAGAAATCGATAAAGAAGGCTGGGAAGAATGATAGAGAATCCAGATGCCTACTTTTTTGACACCTACGCTTATTTTGAGATAGTTCGAGGAAACCCAAAATATAAAAAGTATGAAGACTCAATTGCAGTTACAACTATATTTAATCTGGCTGAGTTAAATTATGGCCTTAAAAAAGAAATCTCAAAAGAGCTTGCTGATGATATAACTGATAGATATGCTGACCACGTAATGGATGTACATAATGAAATAATTAAGGAAGCGATGGATCTTAAACACAGAAATAAAAATTTATCTATTCCGGATGCGATTGGGTATACAGTAGCAAAAAAGTTAAATATAAAATTCCTTACAGGAGATAACGATTTTAAAGATTTTGATAATGTCGAATTTGTTAGAAAGGATTAGAATGCTAAAAAAGTCTTCAAAACCTCGATCAATTCTAAATAGCTTTTCTTGGAAACCCATTCCCCATTAGAATGTTCGCCTTCGCCAATCGGACCATACGAAACTACAGGAATGCCTTGCATCGCAATTAGGTTCTCATCAGCAACAGATAACCCGCAATTATAATTTGGCTTAGTTACCAATGTTTTTTCAATTGCTGCGCTTAGTCGCTTTAGATGAGGATTATCTTCTGAAGTAAAGTAGGGCATTAAATACGGCACCTCTCTTGGCTTAACCCGAATAGTTGCGCGCTTTCCATTCGCCTCCTGCATAATGCCTCTCGCATACAACTGGTTTATTTTATCTTCGATGTGCTTTCTGGCGCTTTCTGCATTTTCCGGCACTACAAGATGACGATCTACAAGCATGGTAGCTTCATCAGGAATAGACAAAGACAAACTTTCTGAAAAAAATCTGCGGACATATTGGTTCCCATGCGAGAGCTTTGGATGTTTTGGTAATTCGCTATTCATCTTCTCGAGTTCAATTGCAAGTTTTGATGCTTCTGTAACAGCAGAAATCCCGTGTTCCATTCTTGCTGCATGAAAGCTCTTGCCAGGTACGTTTATTTCATATTGCACTCTGCCACGACGACCAAGGCTGAGTGTTCGTGTTTTTTCATTCATATCATGAATGTCAGAAATTTCTGTTGCAACTGCGAATTCAACATCTTTGAAAAAATCAGTTTTTGTTACATAATAGGTTCCAGTAGAATCAGCTTCTTCATCGCTAACAAACATAACCTTAATTGCGCGTTCGCTTTCATTTTTTGTTTCTTCGACGGCTTTTAATATTGCGGCAATACCTGCCTTCATATCATATGCACCCAAAGCATAGAGCTTGCCATCACGCTCTTCGAGCTTAAATGGATCCCGATTAACAAGATCATAACCATATGCTGGCACTGTGTCAATATGACCATAAAGCAAGGTTGGTTTGCCTTTGCTGCCTCGTTGCGCGAGTACATTGTATCTGTTATCATGAAATTTTTGCATTTCAACCTTAAATCCAAGCTTTTTAAGTTCATCGCCCAGATAGTGCGCAAGCTCGCTCTCTTTTGGAAAAACAGAATTAAATGAAACTAACTTTTTAAGCAGATCAACAGAATCCATAAAATCGAATCCACAAAATCAGATTAAAGAGAAACGCCATGCAAAGCTAGTATCGCATTTGGAGATGGTGGCACAATGCCTGAAGGCAATAAAGCAACAGGTAACAGGGTTTCCATATCTGGAACGCCTTCATTAAAAGTTTTTACACCGCCAATTTTTACATGGGATGGTAAAACGCCTGCTAAAGACAAACCTGCTTGAAGTGATGACCTTGCAACTGCTGGCCAGGGCGCGCGATCTTCTGCATAGACAATTGCATTGTCACCGTGCTCGCTTCTTATTCTTCGTATTGCATCTACTTGTAAAGCAGTCATAAGTCCATTACCTTGATGAGCTCTAAATGTTGCAAAATCGCTTAATTCGTATAAATGAACTGGTTTTCCATCGACCTCGATAGTAGTATGTTCTGCGATTAATGCAGATGCTATTCTACTTTTATTGCGGGCAACTAAAAATATATTGTCCGGAGCATCAAGTAAGTCTCGCATAGTTTGAGGAGTTATTTCTAGCATGTAGACTGGCAATGCTTCATGATAAAGAGCAACTAAGTCTTGAATATCCTTTGATCTTAAGGTCGTTCTAGTCAAACGCTCAACAACATAATCTCTTGCACTTACTCGTTCCATTAATAAATTTGGATTTGAAAGTTGAACTTGCCCAACCATTCCAAAGTTTGCTATTAACATATTCGCAAAAACAGCCGGATCTGGAGTTCTTCTAGTATCATTATGACCTAAATAAACGAGATCTACTCCTGGAGCAACTACATGATCTACTGGAATAATACCTTCGACTTTTACCCCGTTCCATCTGGTACCTAATCTTCGATGCTCGTCTCGCGTAACAAAAGTACGAATAGATATTCTGGAAAAATCAGGATTAGCTTGTTGGGCTCGGTGTATTTCATCTACGAATGTTTCACTTTGACGACGCGTAGCTAGTACTCCTGGATATATCCCCCTTAATCTATGGCTATTAGTTAATGCAGGAGGCCATGTGGGACCAATACTGCCTGCTTTTCCTTCTGTTACATGTGCGCGTAGTACCATATCTAACCCTCATTTATATTTTATATTATGTTTGGATAGATTTTTAAATATTCGTAAAATAAATACGGAATCCGTACGAATGTCTTTTATTTTTACGAATTTCGTAATTATCTCCATCAACTCCTAAATTTCATACGTTAGTTTTATTCCTGATTATCAACGAACTTTTCATAATCATCTACGGGAGTTTTTATCAGATATAATTACAAAGTCCAATGTCTCTTTATAAACCTTTGCCGTATGCCTCGGATATTTCGGCATAAAGCGAAGATCGCAATTATATGGTATCTAATCCTCCAACGTAGATGTATCGCCTTCTGGCAAGCCAAGTTCGCGTGCCTTAAGCAAACGACGCATGATCTTGCCGCTTCTTGTTTTCGGCAATTTATCAACAAATGCAATCTCTCTTGGATAAGCATGTGCTGCAAGGTGCTGTTTAACAAATTTTTTAATATCCTCTTCGAGTTCGGGGTTTGGCGTATAGCCTGCACGCAAAGTAATAAATGCTTTAATTATTTCTCCTCTAAGTTCATCTGGTTTCCCTATTACACCTGCTTCTGCAATTGCTGGATGCTCAACAAGCACGCTCTCAACCTCGAATGGTCCGACACGCTCGCCCGAAGTCTTAATCACATCATCTGCTCTTCCAATGTACCAGAAATATCCATCTTCATCCTTGCGTGCGCGATCACCTGTAATATACCAGCCGTTGTTGAATAATTTTTTATATCGCTCTTCATCGCCCCAAAGCGTGCGAAGCATGCTTGGCCAGCCTTGCTTAATCGCTAAATGGCCTTCGATATTTGCCGGTACTTCTTTCCCGTGATCATCAACAACCGCAGCAACAATACCTGGAAAAGGCTTGCCCATCGAACCGAGTTTAATCGGCATAGATGGATAATTAGAAATTAACATACTTCCGGTTTCTGTTTGCCACCAGGTATCGTGAAATGGCAGACCAAATACCTTCAGTCCCCAACGAATGCCTTCTGGATTTAATGGCTCACCAACACTATAAATATGGCGAAGATGCGAGAAATTATACTTCTTTGTTATTTCCTCGCCTGCTTTCATAAGCATTCTTATTGCAGTTG
>JAHFGR010000127.1 GCA_023247345.1 Microcaldota archaeon
GTTTGACTATGAGCCTATTAGCCTGGACGATGCGAAGAAGTTTTATAGGAAATAAAGATGGTTTCATGAACTCTGATCTTGAAAAAGAATTCTTAAAAGTTACTGAGGCCGCAGCCATTGCCAGTTTTGGGTGGATTGGCAAAAATGATCGTCATGCGGCAGATGATGCTGCTACACAGGCGATGCGAAAGGCGTTTAACAATATCCGTTTTGACGGTACCGTAGTCATAGGTGAAGGCGAACGGGATGAAGCACCAATGCTTTATATTGGTGAAAAACTCGGAACTGGAAGCGGCAAAAAAATTGATATCGCAGTCGATCCTCTGGACGGTACTAATTTGGCAGCAACAAATTCGCCAGGTGCAGTATGCGTTTTAGCAGCAGGACCAGATAAAAGTTTATTGCACGCGCCAGACATGTACATGGAAAAAATTGCAGTCGGTCCAAAAATTGGAAACGTTGTTTCGCTTTCAAAAACCGTTGAACAAAATTTGGATGCGATCAGTAAAAAAACAGGGAAATTAATGAAAGATATTTTTGTTGTTGTGCTTAATAGACCCAGGCATGCAGATATAATTTCAAGAGTAAAATCCAAGGGCGCAAATATTAAGCTTATACAAGAAGGAGACGTTTTCGGCGCAATAATAACTGCATTTGAACAGTGCAACGTAGATATGTTACTCGGTATTGGAGCAGCGCCAGAAGGCGTTCTGGCTGCAACCGCATTAAAAATAGTTGGCGGTTATTTTGAAGGAAGACTAAAACCAAAGAATGAAGGCGAGCTTAAGCGTGCGCATAAAATGGGTGTAACAGACATAGATAAAATATATAAAATCGATGAACTAGTTAAGAGCGATGATCTGATATTCGTTGCTACTGGCGTTACTGATGGTGAGTTGTTAAAAGGCGTTAAGAAAGCTGGAAGCGAGCTAAGTACGCACTCAATAATCATGAATAGTAAAAATAAAAGCATAAAATTCATTGAAAACAAATATCGGGCTGATTAAAACCTATGAGAGAAAATGAAAAAAAGAAGATGATCTTAGTAAATGAAGAAAACAAAAAAGTAACTGTTTTAGCGGAAATCGCCGACAATATATTAAAAAAAGCAAGGGGGCTGATGTTTCGTGATCCACGTTCTCTTGGTGAAAATGAAGGAATGCTCTTTACTTTTAATAAAGACGATTACCATGGTTTTTGGATGCTATGCACCAGCATGTCATTAGAAGCGATTTTTTTCGATTCAAAGCTAGGTGTTGTCGACATTATCCAGATGGAACGTCAGGTTGGCATACTAAGTTGTTTTAAAACATATAAACCAAAACAAAAAGCGCGTTATGTATTAGAAGTTAACAAAGGTTTTTCTAAGAAAAATAATATTAAAATTAATTTTTCCAAGCTGCTTTCTTTAAATTTATAAATTTAAAATAGTTCATCCCCATCAATTTCAATTTCTACTCCGCCTTCTTTTCTTTTTCTTTTGGCAGCAGGGACGCTTTTTGGTTTTTGAGGTTTTTGGCCTGCGGATTCAACTTTTAGTGCGGGTGCATTTGTCGGTAAACGATCTAACACAACATCAAAGCGTTGATCTTTTTTTGGTAAAATATCTACATTTTTATCAGCATATCCTGTTCTTCTAATTGTAAAAGAAACCGGGTTACCGTTAGTAGTCAGTTTAAGTGATAATGGTGTTTCTCCAATTTTTCCTGCTCCTTGAAATACTTCAGCGCCTTGCGGGCTTGAATTTAAATCTATTCTATATTTTTTCTCTGCTATCGGGATAGGTACGGGTGCTATTGAAATTGGTTCGTCTATTTTTGCAGGCGCAACTCTTGCAATTACCTGTACAGGCGGTTTAGTTTCTAAAGTTTGCGGGTCCCGTCTTTTGTCGTTTCCAGAACCGGATAATACAAATAATGCTACAGCCGTAGTTAATACTAAACTAATGCCGCCAACTACCCAGGGTAGTTGTCTTCTATTATACTTCATGGCAGGTGCTTCAATAGTATCGCGATGGCTTACAATTGTCCGATCCTCGGCATGTGGTTCGTCCAAGGGTGTGTCTCTTTTGTCACAATCCACTATTGCTTGTTCTAATTCCTCCATGGTCCGATACCTATGCTCACGATTTTTCGCCAGACATCGCATTACAACTGCCTCTACTTCTGGTTTAATATTCAGATATGGGAATCTTTCGCTAATCAGTGGTGCTTCGTCTGGAGAAGCCTGCATGGTAATTGTTACCATTTGATTTTCGCCTTCAAAAGGCAGATAACCGCATAATAATTCATACATAATTACCCCCATCGCATAAATGTCTGTTCGAAGATCAACTCTTTCGCCTCGTGCTTGTTCTGGGGACATATATTCAACAGTACCTAATGTCATGCCTGCTTTCGTTAAATTCATATCACTTTTCAGTACCTTCGCTATACCAAAATCAAGCAATTTTACGAAATCATCTTTGCCGGCGTGTTTGATCAGCATTATATTTTCTGGTTTCATATCTCGGTGAACTATACCTAGTTTATGCGCTTCAGCAAGCGCTCTACAAGCCTGTAATAAAATACCTTTTATACTATTCCACGGCATCATATTTCCTTCGCGCTCTATTTGTTTTGTCATTCGCTTCGACAGGTCTTCGCCTTCCAGATGTTCCATAACTAAATAAAGGCCAATCCCAGGTGCTTTTCCAAAATCAGTAATCTGAACAATATTCTCATGCTTCAACTGCGATGCTGTTCTTGCTTCTTGGATAAAACGCTGGGCTGATTCATCTTCTTCCGAATTGCCGTTACGAAGTACTTTTACAGCAACTTCTGTATCGAGCATAATATGTTTCGCTTTATATATCGTTCCCATCCCACCATGCCCGATTCTGTCAGTAATTAAATATTTGTCGGCTATAATAGTTCCTACTAATGGATCAACACTTACTTTGGCGAAAAATCTGTCTGTTTCCCGTTGGCGTTCGACTCTTCTTTCTGCGATAGTGGAATGCCCGCTTATATTTCGTGTTGCCGCATCGTGAATACGGGGTCTTCTTCGTTCTTGCATACCATACTATATTGTAAAATCATTTTAAAAATCTATATTTTATGATAATATCCCACAAACAACCAGGTTTTTAAAATGTTTTAATTAATGAATTAGCATGAAGTCGTTAGGTACAGCAAGAATAGTAGCAAGTCGTCAGCAAATACTCAAACCTTGCGCCAGCAATTTTTTAAGGAGATTTTCTTCATCTGTATTTTCTGGATTATTGCTTTTAACAACCCCCCTGCTCGCAAGAGTTGCAAGCGCTCAAGAAGTTCAACAATTGCCTCAAGTAGATCAAGAACCTACTTATACTGTTGACCGAGCTGTTCGCTTTAGCATATCGAAAAGAAGCAATCCTCCATTCGACGTATATTTTATAAATAAGCGCGATGCGCCAGATCAAAAACCAATTGTTAAATTTAGTGTGCCTGCCAGAACTGTCGGCGACATAACTATCGAATTCTTTCCTTTTATCAAACCCGGAGATATAAATAAAACGCGTGTGCCGCAGACTATAGAATATTCGCTTGATGGAAATCAAAAATTCTTAGATGGAAACTCAAAAGCATCTGTCCTTGGAGTTGCTTCGAATACTGCAGTGTCAATTAAAAATGCGACCATAGGCGAACCCATACTAATCAGTCTACCAATGTTGCCAAGCGGAGATCATGAATTTTCAATAGTTTCTCCTTCAGGTTTATTCAGAGTTAGCAATATCGAGTCCTCGCTAGAACTCGTTGCTATACCTGGAAGAACCCCAAGAGATAGAGGAGATTATAGTGATCAGGATAATGGCCCTGTTTCATATCCAGACGAAACACCTGCCCCTTCTAAAGCCCCAGATGTTCCAGTAGTCGAATCAGCACAAGAAGCTACTGCTCCAGCTAACTTGAATGCACAACACGGCGAAGATTTGCATTCATTAACCAGATTAAAATTTGAAAGACTTGGTTTTAGAGGGCTCGGGCA
>JAHFGR010000128.1 GCA_023247345.1 Microcaldota archaeon
GTCTTCCTGGTTTAACCCCAGCGTTTGCATTCCCCGGATCACACTCTTCATAAGTGGTTGAGAATTGAGATTTTGATGATACTAACCCATCACCGCAATAAGGCTTATTTACAGTAGATGTTCCATTTCCGTAATGAATATTCTTAGTTTTATTGATAGCCACCTGCGCTGCTTCCTCCCAGGTCTTGTTTTTTCTGAATTCGTCTATGAAGAACTGCTCCAAACCAAATTTACCATCCATGGAAGTAAATGAAACCTGATCTCCAGGTGCAGCAGTTATTATGCCATCTACAAGATCATTAAGCGGGTCTACAAAAACACCACTGAAACACTGGTTCATATCTACCCATATGCGATTTGCGCCCTTTTCTCTTAATTTTTCTACTATTTTTTTAAGCTCTCCGGGGGTCAAATCTTCTCCCCCACCCAGTCCGAGTCCATCTCTTCCGCCGTGGTTGCCTCCGATTATTACTATCTCGCTCGTGTCTCCATTTTTAGTGCAATCCTCGACCTTCTTCATAATTTCATCAAATGCTTTATTAACATCATCTTTTGTAAGAGCAGGACCATCTATTATATGGTTTGTATCAGGATGTCCTGGCGGTGCAGTGCCATTATATTCCAATACATAAATATCCTCATCAGTAAAACCTATTGATTTAAGATAATCATATTTCAGCAGCGTTTCATACCAGAATCTATAGTGGTCGTTATCATCATTTGCACCACCTACAATATTTATGGCAAACTTGCATTGTTTTCCATCTTCGCTATTATCTTCGCTATCCAGGCAATTTTTGTCATCAGCGTCGATCGATCCATCATTGTCATTATCAATTCCATCTTGACATTGCCCTACTTCGTTATTGTCTTCTGAATCACTACATCCTGGATCATTAATATCTACTTTTCCCCCGCCATCATTATCAATTCCATCTTGACATTGGCTTATTTCACTACCATCGCTCGGATCACTACATCCAGAATCAGCCATGTCTATTTTTCCGCCATTGTCATTGTCTATGCCATCTTGGCATACTCCTATTTCATTATTATCTTCAGCATTTTCGCAACCAGAATCAGCCATGTCTATTTTTCCATCTCCATCATTGTCTATACTGTCCTGGCATTGTCCTCTTTCATCATTATCTTTTTTATCAGTGCATCCCGGATCGCTTGTATCTACCTTTCCGCCTTTGTCATTATCAAGCGCATCAGAGCACTGTGTTCTGCATAAACAACCATACCCCGCGATCTCTGCATTTGGAACTCTGCAGATTCTTGTTAATTTTCCATCATCAGTTATTCCTTCTGTGTCTATGGTTGCACCGGGTTGTGTTTCGCAGTTGTCAATACCAGTGGTTTTTTCCCATGCCTTAAATGTAAGTCCCTGTGAATCGCAAAACGCCCTACAATCTCCCTCACTGTTTATTGCATAAGAAACAGACAACAACGAGAGAAAAATAAAAAGCGTACTTGTTATGAGAACTTTTTTCATTTGATCACCGAATAATCGTCTACCTTTATTATAGCGACTCTGGTCTGGTCTTTGATTGGTAGGTTTATCGTTCCGATGCTTACCATGCCTTCAACAACAATTTTTTTGCCTTCCAGATCTTCAGGTGCATCAGTATCTAGTCTAATATAATTAAATTCAGGATAAGGGGTATTGATAGTTAACATTTCGCCTTCTTTAACAAGGTAAGACATGCCTGTTCTTCCATGCCAATTTTTATGTCCAAAAAATCCATTTACCCGTACTACCTTATTGCTATATTTGTCTAAGTTTTTGTTTAAGTCTTCTATCTCGAGCTCGATTTTTCCAGGTTGTTGATCAAGCTGTTTTGTATTATTCATATCAGATAGATTAGAATTAGGTGAATTAGAAGTGTTTTCATTTTTCTCTTCTGCTTCGTTTTTTAGTCCCTTTTGTTTAGTCAGAATATAGTTACATCCTGCCATAAGCATTACTGTAAATAAAATTACCAGGAATATTTTACCTTTCATATGTTACTAAATAAAATAAGTTATATAAATGTTTCATTCTAAATCGTTTTTATAACGCGTTTATCATTTCTCTTAATTCATTAGCCCGTTCTTCCAGTTTTTTCTTATCTTTGTATTCCATTGTTAATCTGATAATTGGTTCAGTGCCGCTTGCGCGAATCAAAAACCAACCATCCTGTTCGTCAACTCGCAGGCCGTCATCTTCATTTCGCTTTCCTTCAATATGAACTTTTTTAATTATTTCGTGAATCGCTTGATGTTTATCTTTATTTTCGCATTTAAATTTCTCGCGAAGCATCTGATATTGCTTGTATTTTTTCTTTAGCTCGCTAAGCTTGCCCTGCTTTGCGAATATTTCAATAAATTTCGCTGCAGCAAGCACGCCATCTGGCGCGTGATGCCCTGCCTTTGCAAAAATATATTCTCCGCATGGCTCGCCACCAAAAATAGCATTGGCATTTTCTAATTCTTCAGAAATATAAACACTACTTACTGGCGTGATTTTTATATCTGCATTGAGTCTTTCGCAGGTTTCTCTAATCATTAACGATGCTTCAACAGTTGAAATTATCTTTCTATTTTTTGTTTTCTCCAATTCGTGTTCGATCATTATTGCTAATTGTACATCCAGCGCTAGCACATCACCGGTTTCATCTATTACAACGCATCGATCTCCATCGCCGTCATGAGCAATACCCAAATCAGCGCCCATTGCCTTAACCATTGCCGCTGTGCAAGTTAGGTTTTCAGCATTTGGTTCGCTCGCCCGATTAAATCCTTCTAGCTCTGCATTAACACTAATTACCTGGCAACCAAGCTCGCGCAATAAATACGGCGTAACAGTTGCCGCAGCTCCATTACAATCTACAACTACTTTTGGTTTGCGTTCAGCAATAGCAGCGCAATCGACTAATTTTTTTATCATTTCTTTGTGATTATTTATGCCATTCATATTTTCTAGTTTCCCTTTTTTATCTCCTTTAGTCTCTTGCCACTTGTTAAACTTGTTTTCAAATTCCTTCTCTTCGCTGCGGGAAATTTCCCTTCCATTCCTAAATAGTTTAAATCCATTGTACTCGCTTGGGTTGTGCGAAGCAGTAATCATTATACCTAAGGGAGGTTGCGATAGGTTCCTGGCAGTTGCGAGCGCAAGTGTTGGCGTTGGCACAATTCCCAGTAAAAATGCATTTTTTCCTCTCTCAATTATGCCGTCAACAATCGCCTTTTCCAAGTTTATCCCGCTTTTTCTGGTATCCCGTCCAATGACTACATCTTGCTCGCCGAAAACATTTGCTACTTTGTAAGCTAGTTCTTCAGTAATATCCTTTCCATAGATTCCTCTAATCCCAGATGTGCCAAAAAGCATGGAGATAATTAGAATGAGAGGTTATAAATCTTATTCTTCATAATGTTAATTGGTGTTTTTATAAGACCATTGGTACGAGCTTCTATTCTTAATGCAACAAAACCAGCAGTCGTTCCGCCGCCAGCATCTCATCCGTCTGGCAGAAGAATAATTAATTTTACACTTGGCGATCCGTCAAGGGTCGATCCAAAGACTTTTGCTACTCCTGAGCATATTCGAGTTGCGCGTGCAAGTGCTGAATATCGTGGTGAATATTTGCCTCCAAGAGGCCACCCAAAACTTTTAGAGCTAATATCAAGAGAAACCGGTGCAGCTGCTGATTCCATATTCATAACAAATGGCGCAAGCGAGGCAATGGAAAAACTTTTGTTTGCATTGGACGGTCAAATGTTAATGCCTAGTCCGTGCTTCCCACCATATCTCGAGCACCATGATTATCATGGAAAACCAATCGCGTTATACCAAACACTCACGGGTCGATTAGATCTAGAAATTTATAGTAAAATAACAGATGATACAGTTGCAATATTGGTAATTAACCCTAGTAATCCTACTGGCATTTTTCATGGCAGATCTGAATTAGAAGAGATAATAAAAATCGCAAAAAGGCGCGG
>JAHFGR010000129.1 GCA_023247345.1 Microcaldota archaeon
AAATAGAATCATTTCGTGCACTTACTAGAAAAGCAAGATCGGTTGGCATACCAAAACCGAGAATACGTAAATTAAGTCCCTTGTACTCATTAAGCATTTCGCCTTCTACTCTTAGGGCTGGCACTGCTAATCGATCTTCTTCTAACGCAACCTCAAAAGTTATTCCAAAATCCACTGTCTTTCTATTAAGCACAAGATCTGGTATTCTAAGTGGATCTTCCAAAAGTACGGTCAATTTACCAAACTTTTGAGCATTTCCATTTCTTTCTTCTCTTTCTTCTAATTGTATGCCCCCTAGGCGCCTAAGAGCATCTTTTGTAGGTTTGAATAAACGACCTTTATCCGGAATAGCTAGCGTTAATGATCTGTCTGCTCGGATTATTTTCCGTAATAACCTTCTCCCATTCAAAACATTCTTTACGAACTGCGCATCAACATCTCTTTTTTTGGTTTCTGGCTTACTCATTTTTATCACCTCTCAAATATTTTCCATTTTTCGAAAATGAAATGCCAACGTCGCTATCGCTAGCTTTAGTTATCTTTAAAGTAACAGAACCAGATTTGCTATTGCTTACGCTAATTACAATTTTTCCATTTGTACTGATGCCAAGTGCTTCACGGATTTCTAAAGGTAAAACTAGACGCGCTTTTGAATCGAGCGCAATGAGATAACTCTTAATGGAGTAAATCCCTTCCTATGAAGTAAATCCCTCTTAACCATATTTTACACCTACAACTATTATGCATTTCCCACTATATAAACATTTGCTTTTAAGTGCTATTTTTATTTATTTGTCATTAATATAAATTAACTTATAGCCCCGTCGTCTAGTTGTGCCTTTTAGGTAAAAGGCACCCTAAAACTTTTTCCTTAAGGCTGGACAATGGTCAAGGATAGTGGACTCTGGATCCATTGACATCGGTTCGAATTCTTACCTTTTTAGAAAAAAGGTAAGTCCAAAAACTGCTTCTTCAATGGAAGCTTACGAATTTCCGATCGGGGCTATATTTTTATTTCTTGTGTTTTAGAAGGAAGTAGTTATACCGAATGACATAAATGTTGTCCTAGAAATGCCCTAATCTACCGACGGAGGGCAAGTATGGCATACGACGTCTCCATAGTTTGTTGAAGAGACGCAGCTAAGTGCAAAATAAAGGGCAGAGATTAAGTCATTTACTATATGCAGCCATCCTAGTTAATGCCCGCAATAAACAATTAGAACAGCGATCACATGCAAAAACAAATTGAAAACGAATCCTGGGAATATATCGCCCATCTTGCGCACTCATTCCACATTGAATTGGACAGTGATGATAATGGCGCAAAAAGACTTAAAAAAGAGCTCTGTTTTGTCAAGCACATCCTGCACGAGCACCTTTGCAATCCTGACAGAATTGAAAATTTCCTGACAACCTCCCTTTTTGTCAAGATGGTCGAAACAATAGATAAATTCGAAAAATCCTTTGAAAAGAAAAACATAAAACGAACGGAGTTTATATCCTTTTTAAAAGCAGTGTTGAACAAAATAAAGAAGGAACGGTTAAGGGCCGAAAAACCTCTTGAAAGAAAAGTGGAATTCAAAAAAATGAAATATATCTCGGAGAATGGCCATGGACCTTTATAAAGAACCTGCACGCATAACACTTTCTGGTCACGAACTTTTTGTCAATGGGAGGAAACATGGCTGTAATGTGCGCACGCTGAACCAGATGAGGGAAGTTTTTTTGACCGCCGCTTCCGGTCCGGTTAATCTTTACTACATGTACCGCGCGGTTTACACGCGCGGTCCGCTTAGGTACGACGTCACTCTAATCCCTTCCAGCGCTATTGGGCATGAATTTTCCAAGACATACGGGCATTATCATCCCAACGCACCAGACGGTATTGCTTATCCGGAGCTTTACCAGGTACTCCTGGGCGAAGCGTGTTTCGTCCTTCAAAAAAAACTTGCCGGCGAAGCGATGGTCGTGGTTGCCGTACATGCAAAGAAAGGCGACATCGTTCTTTTTCCGCCGGATTTCGGCCATGTAAGCATCAACCCCTCAAACAAAGACCTCATACTTGCGAATATAGTATCAAGCCGTTTCGAGAGTGATTATTCGGAATATAAAAAGTTCCGCGGTGCCGCGTACTACTACACTACTAACGGTTTTATAAAAAACAATAACTACGTGGCGAGCTCGTTTGAGGAAATAAGCGCTTCAGATTTCAATGCCAGATATAAGTTCAGTTGCATTGACCTGCTCGCTACATTGCATAAACACCCGGAAAAATTCGAATTTTTGGACAAGCCCGGCCTGTATTTTAAATAATTCTTACAAAACCAAGAAATAGCCAACACGGTCTAGCTCCCCAAGCTTACGCCGGGGGAGCCGGTGATTTCTCACCGATTTCGACCGTGTCGTACCACACATAACAGCATGAGTCCGATGTCAATATCCGATGTTCCCAGTCATCGGTCCAATAATAAACTCGTTAAGCAATCTGACGGCCTTTCTCGGCTTGTCAACATCAATTGCCAGCACTTCCTCGTTTATATCGGTGCTAAGTATGTGCATGTTTTCTATGTTTACTTTCTGTTGCCACAGCTTGCTCTTAATTGCGGCTATTCCGGATTCTTTGGGTAATTTCACAACTATGGACTCGCCTGTTGCCTTAAAGCCGTTTTTTTCAAGCACATCTGATGTCTGCTTCGGATTTTTTACGGTTAGCGCTATAATCGCCTTTTTTCCGACAACATCTACGTTGAGGCCGTCGATACTGATGTTAGATTTACCGAGGATATAATGAATATCTGCTAACAGCCCCATGCGATCTTCCGCCACTATAGTTACAGATTTCATATTATCCACCTCTTTTATTCACATCAGTTTTGTTATTTCACTGCCTATCCTGTCCAGATTTTTGAATATGTCCTCGCCTTCATATGTTTTTAGCAGTAGTGCTCTGACTTTTGCCTTGTTTATTACTTTCAATACCCTGATTTTGTCTCCCTTGTCCAGTTTTACCTTGTTTGTCATCATCCTTTTTATTCTGGTGGCTAGAGTTACGCTTTCTTCGTGCTCTCCATCTTCAACTACCCTCTCAAACTCGGTTGCAAGCGATACAAACTCCCTTCTCATTCCATTTTGCTCATTTTCACCAGGTTCTTTGTTCAGCTCAAGCATCCCCACCACCCTATTATTCTTGTTCACAGGGTAGTTAATATATGTTTTGCCAAAAATTATGTGGTTTTGTACATAGAATTTAAAAGTTTTTCATATAAAACAACATTATTCATTATAAATACAGGGATACTGTACGCAGGTGGTGTTTAAAATGGTAAAAAAGTTTGTAGCCGATCTTCACGATTTGGCGATATTACGGGAGATCAGAGAGGGCAGCAAGCAATCGCTACGAACATTGGCAGAGAAGATCGGCATACATCCTAATACTTTGATGCAGAGGATAAAACGCCTTGAGTCTGAAAAGGTCATTATAAAATACTCTACCGATATCGACTACCGTAAAATCGGGTATGATATGCATGCATTGGTGCTTGTTAAGGTAAGGAAAGGAGTTGTAGGGGATTATACCCAGCTTGTTGACATTGTTCATCTGCCACAAATCCAGGCCCTTTATGCGGTAACCGGGCCTTACGATGTTGTAGCGCTAATTCGCGCTAAAGACCGGGACGAACTGGCAGAGGTTTTACAGAAGATGCAAAAGAACCAGATTATTATAAAAACGCATACCTTTTTGGTCATGCACACTTATAAGCAGCCTTATGAGTTTAACCCTCTGCTCTAGGTATTCTTTCAGTTGGTTCTAACATAAATTGGCCACTGACCTCTTTCCATGCAAAGGTAAGGTGCATATCATGATTTGGGTGAGTATCATCTATTTTAATTGTTTTTAAATAATCCGGGTCTATGTTAAATCCAGCATCAGATATTCTGGAACGCATCGTATCTATGGATTTAAAACGTGTAGCTAATTTTAA
>JAHFGR010000130.1 GCA_023247345.1 Microcaldota archaeon
TGCTCCCATCGTATTCTACCTCATGTTTGTTCGACACATCGAACAATGGGCGCAATGTCGCATTGCGACATTTGCGTCCTTATGCTCAAGCATTGACGCGCGGGCCAAAAAAGCGCGTCAATATTTGACAACATTTTTTTGCCATGTTGTCAAAGCATAACATTTCTCTTTTGTTAGACGTTCGCTGCATTCGCAGCTCCGCCGGCCGACCTATTCGCTAGACAGTTTAATATTTTCCCATATAAGTAGGATAATCTATAATTAGTTATGGTCTAGACATGTTTTTAAATATTTCCGTTTTAATTCTTTCTATAACTTTTTATTTGTTAGATTATAGTTAGTATTAATTGGGTTTATAAGGTGTTTGGATGCAGGAGCACACAGAAAAAATTATGGGTACGATAGAAGACATCCGCTCTGCAGAGCAGCAAGCAGAAAAATTAATAAAAGAAGCAAAGGAAAAGGCGGATGATGTTCTAAGAAAGGCTAAAGAAAATATTGCGAAAATGAAGTCAGAGACAGAAGAAAGCTGTGTTTCACTAAAAAATGATCGTTTGCAACAGGGCCGAGCAGGTATAGAGAAAGAAGTTCAAATATTGCTTAAAAAGACGAGTCAAGACGCAGAAGACTTTGAAAAAAATTTATCTGATAAAGAACTTTCTGAGATTTTAAAATACATTCTTGAATAAGGTGTTGAGCCTTGAGACATGTGCCTTGAGCTGCGGAATGCAACGGCATATAGTGCATACCATTTGCCCATGGCAGTAAGGTTAATCTATGTTAAAGCCAGTAGAGATGCAGAAAATTCGGATAGTTGCACTTAAATCCGTACTGGACGAACTAATTAAGAAATTACACGAACTAGGGCTAATTGAAATTAGTGTTGCAAAGTTTAATGGTTTAGAACAAGGAAGGCCTTTAGATTATTTTAATACTGTTTCCGAACAGCTTGTAAGAATCAGAGCAATAAAAAATATGTTGTCTGGCAAAGACAAAAATGTTGACGAACACATTTCAAATACGAATCCTATTGAAGAAGCTAAGAAAATTCGGGCTGATGAAGAATTGAAGTCATTATCAGATGAGCAGATAAAAATAGAATCAGATCTAAACAGACTCAAAGACGAACTCAAAGCAACAAAGAAACTTACCAGCTTCTCGGACATAAATTTTTCAAAACTCGAAACAAATTCTGTAACTTATACTCTGGGTTCTATTAATAGCGGTGGCGAAATAATCGGGCAAGTAAAAGAGAAATTAGATAAGGTTCTAAAGCTATACAATTTACGTTTTGCGGTCGTAGGCGCAGAAACAGTCATACTAATCATCCATCAAAAATCAGAAAAAGTCGATGAAGCGCTTTCACGATTTGGTTTTAATAAAATTTCTTTATCCAGCCAGGTATCCACTCCTCTGAAAGCAATATCAACTATTGAAGATGAAAGAAATTCTAAAGAAAAGAGATTAAGCCAAATAAAACAAGAAATTGTAGGTTTATCAAAGAAGTACTATGCCAAGATATCTGCGATTGAACGTGCACTTACTATCGAGGCCGATCGCGCTGAAATCGCGTCTCGATTTAACTTTACTGCTTCAACAGCCATAATCGAAGGCTGGCTAAAGGCGAGCGATTTCAAACACCTGGAGCACGAGCTTGCAACCTTTGATGGAAAAGCGATTGTTGAAAAAGCAAGTGCCGGGCATCACGAATCCGCCCCAGTAGTTCTTTCAAATCCAAAGCCTGCTTCGCCTATTCAATTTATCACCCAAAATTACTCTTTACCAGGTTATTATGAAATCGATCCTACAATGATTTATCTTTTCACTATTCCTCTTTTATACGGAATGATAGTCGGTGATGTGCTATACGGTGTTATTTCGATTTTTATCGCGAAGTTTATGATGAAGAAGTTTTCTTCTAGTTCTACTATGTCTAATATTGCGCGCATATGGTATTATTCTGCCTTTCCATCAATTCTTTTTGGGCTTGTATTTGATGAATGGGCAGGCTTGAGTCATTTCCATTTATTAGAAGTTTTGGAAAAATGGGGCGTAGTTGACCTCGCTTCGTTCGGAATCCATGGGCCATTTTATGCTGGTATAAGCAGAGTGCATCAACTGCCACTTGTAATCGGTCTTACTGCCATTGTTGGCCTTATCCATCTCGGGCTTGGTTTTATTCTGGGCGCGATAAATGAGTGGCACCACAGTAAAAAACATGCTGCAGCAAAAATCGCATGGCTTGGTGTTGAGATTGGCGGCGCATTGGCAGTATCTTCATTATTGCTTAACATGCTATCGCCGGCAATCGGCAATATTGGTTTGGGACTATTGGTCGTATCGGTTATTATACTTGTGCTGACAGAAGGAGTTGTCGGCGTACTCGAGTTGCCAGGTCTAGCTGGCAATGTTTTATCATACGCGAGAATCGCTGCGATCGGCGTAGTTGGCGTAATTCTTGCTGAAATAATAAATGAATTTCTAATCCCTTTGCCACAGCAAGGCGTATTAGCTTTTATTTTATTCCCGCTCTTCATAATTATGCATGCAGTTAATGCCTTTATTGCAATGTTCGAATCGCTCATACAAGGAGGAAGGCTTAACATAATTGAGTTTAAATCAAAATTCTTAAAAGGTGGTGGTAAACCGTTCGAACCGTTTGCAGTTTATATTAAATAAATTATTGAAAATATTAAATCTAAAAAATTAAAAAATATAAAATAAAAAAATTTAAAAAAATTGAGGACTGTTTGGCGTTAATCGCGTCAAAAGTTCTCAAACTTAAAAAAGTTTGAGGTGAAATTATGGCAGTAGATAGTTTGGCAACAAGTTTGCCTGCAGGAAGCGCAGCAGCGTTAGGTGCAGGAGTAGCCATGGGTATAAGTGCATTAGCAGCAGCTTGGTCTCAGGGATCTTTGGGTAGCGCAGCAATGGGCGCTGTCGCAGAAAGACCGGAACTGGAAAAGAATGTATTGGTATACTTAGTATTGCCTGAAATTATTGCAATATTAGGATTTGTCATCGCATTCCTGTTAATAAGCAAAGTAGGCACAGGTTAACGGTGTGCTTTATGGGAATCGACAGGCTTACCACATCATTGTTAGCTGAAGCAAAAAAGCAAGCAGAAGAAATAACAAAAGCAGCAGACTGGCATCTGGAAAAAATGCTAACAGAAGAAAAAGCAAAGCGGGCGATACTGCTTAAAAAAGCAGAAGAAGATGCAATGCAGCTAATTGAAGAGCAACGCAAGGAGCGCTTAGCATGGGCCAGTCTTGAGGCTAAACGAATAATAAGCGAAGCTAGAGAGGATGCAATAAAATCTATTCTGGAAGATCTTTTTACCATGCTCGAAGATATCAGTAAAAAATCAGAATATAAAGATTTTTTAAAAAGAACCACTGTGCAAGCATTAGGCGAATTGAAATCTGATCGTCTAGTATTGCATTGCAAGAAAGAAGACAAGGCGATTGTTCAAACCCTGGTTAAGGATAGTACAGAAATAGAAGATGACCTGAACTCTCTTGGCGGATTTATTTTAGAAACAGCAGACGGAAAGATAAGGTTAAATCTTACACTAGAGTCAGTGTTTGAAACAAAACGGGAAGACTTAAGAAAATTAATTTATCAGAAACTATTTGATTTAGAACACAAAAAGTCCGTTCCAACTGAACCAAAGCAGAAATTAGATTCGAAGCAAAAATCGGATAAACCCAAGAAGAAAAAAAGTGAAGATTGATGAAGATAAATCTACCAAACATTAGACTGCAAAATCGTGCATTACGCTATGGATATGTGAACGCTCGCGTAAGAGGCATGAAAGGTCTACTTTTAAAATCTGCATTTTTAGATGAACTAATACGCGTAAATAGTATTAACGCAATGGTTGAGCTCTTGCAAAGAACTCATTACAAAGATGAGTTAGTCCAATTATCCTTAAAACATAAGGGATCATTGCTGATTGAACTTGCTTCTGG
>JAHFGR010000131.1 GCA_023247345.1 Microcaldota archaeon
AAATAGACTGGTGGAATTCACTCAATTTGAACTTCTTGTTCAAAAGGGTCGCATTACTTTTGCGGTTCACTATAAATTCGTTCATGTCTCCCATTCTATTTATTATTTCTTTTGATGCTGCTTTATATGATTTTCTATTATCCTCAAAATTTTCTCAAAGGTTTGATTATTAAGATAAAAAACTTTTGTTTTTTCTTTTATTCCTGAAAGAACATATTTACATTCCATTAATTCATTTAGGTGTTTTTTTATCATCTTCTCGCTGAAACCGAGTTCTTTTTTAAGTTCCTTTAAGCCCAGCGGCCCTTTTTTCATAAGCCGAACCGCAATTGAAAAGTTATGCCTTTCGCTTATGGTACCAAGAAGATAACAGTATTCACCATTGTATCTTGCCATATTTACAAATATCCGTTAGAGATTATAAACATTAGCAAGTATATTCTTGCATGTTTGGGCTTGATAAATACAAAACAAATTTTAATAATGAGCTTATAGCAGCACTTACAACCTTCTTCACAATGTCCTATATCCTAGTTGTAAATTCTTATATCCTTAGTCAAGCCGGGATGGATTTCAATGGAATCTATGTTGCTACTGCTGTAGCTGCTGCTTTTGGTTCAATACTGATGGGCATACTGGCAAACAAACCTCTTGGTTTGGCTAGTGGTATGGGCCTAAACGCGTATTTTGCATATACTGCGGTTTTGACTTTGGGGGTTACTTGGGAGGCTGCACTTGCTGCTAGTTTCATATCATCATTTTTAATTTTTCTAATAGGGATATTCAGAGTTGATGTTGCTGAGGCAATACCGGAAAGTTTTAAACACGGATTAATCGCAGGCCTTGGGCTTTTTTTGGTTTTTATAGGCATGCAAAATGCGCATTTTATATCAAACAGCAGTGCCACGATAGTTACGCTTGGTACTCTGGCAAATGTTAAGACATTGATTGGAGTTATCGGTTTGTTTATTACCTCAATATTGGTCGCAAGAAAAACAACCGGTGCGCTTTTTATCGGAATACTGTTGACTACTATAATAGGCATGGTTATTGGTTTCACTCCATATCCCAATGGAGTTGTAAGCGTTCCGTCAGGTTTCGATAAAGTCTTCCTTAAACTTGATTTTGCTTCATTGACAAACACTGCCATTTTATCAGTTATATGGACCTTTTTTATAATCTCTTTTTTTGATATTCTTGGAACCAACAGTGCGCTGTTAACAAAAGCAGGACATGTTGATAAGAAAGGCAGAATAAAAGATTTCGAGAAAACCACGGCTTCAAATGGAATCGCAGGTATGCTCGGCTCTATAATAGGTGTACCAACTGTTGTTACCTATCTTGAAAGCGCTACCGGTATAGAGGCTGGAGGAAGAACTGGTTTAGTTGCAATCCTGGTTGGTTTACTGTTTATCCTTTCCATCTTCTTTTTCCCTTTAATTAGTGCCATACCAATCGAAGCTGCGGCTCCTGCAATGATACTGACAGGAATATTCATGTTTTTGGCGGTTGGTAAAATACATCTTGATGATTATACCGAGAGTATCCCGGCGTTAATAGCAATTGCAATAATTCCGTTTACCTTTTCTATTTCGAATGGCATAGGGGCAGGTTCTATCCTTTATGTTTTCTTGAAAATGTTTACTAACAGGTACAAGGAGATAAGACCAGCGATGTACCTAATAGCGATTCTTTCGTTATTCGGATTTGCAAAGATATTTTAATTTTATTCGTAATAATTTCTCGGGGGGTAATATTATGTCAAGAATAGTTGTACACGATGAGAAAGCACCAAAAGAAGTAAAAATAGGCACAGAAAGCAAATGGATGTGCATGTGCGGCTTAAGCGGCATCAAACCTTTTTGCGATGGAACACATAAAAAGACAAAGGACGAAGAAGAAGGCAAAATCTATAAATACAGCGAGGATGGAAACAGAAAAGAAGTGAAGACAACATCGAAGATGGAAACAGAAAATGAGTGAAAACATAATCAATACATTTTATTTTCGAAAAGATAAACCTTTATTGTTGTTGCAGCAACTTTAAAGAAAGCAGGTATTGCCAGAGCCAATGATAATAACAAGAGGTACCTATCACCTAATGCAAAGTATAAAACAAATGAAATAACCGGAAATGCAAACTGACTTCCAATATTGTTTATAACCTCAATCTTCTCGATTTTTTTCTTATCCTGATGCGCGATTGTAAAAACATCGAGAGCAGATGTTAATATCACAAGAAAGACTCCGAGAAATACAACACCAAATATATACCCAAGCATACCAAAGAAGATAAGTATGGTTCCTATTCCTGAGACCAGAGAGTTTAGAACTAATAAGATACTTATTAAGACTGACATTATTTTAGCCTCTCGTGTATTCTTAATAACTGGTTATATTTTGCTGTTCTTTCGCCTCTTGCAGGAGCACCTGTTTTAATAAATTCTGCATTTATTCCGACTGAAAGATCAGCAATAAATGAATCTTCTGTTTCACCTGACCTGTGGCTTACTACTATTGACCATTTATCTTTTCTGCATGCGTGCGCTGCATTCAGTGCCTCGGTTACTGTTCCAATCTGGTTAACTTTTAAGAGCAGTGAATTGCATGCTTTTGTTTCAATTGCCTTTTCAATTCTTCTTGGATTAGTTACAAGAAGGTCGTCGCCAACTACTTGCACTTTTCCGTTTAGTTTTTTAAAGAGGCTTCCAAACATATCAAAATCATCCTCGTTAAACGGATCCTCTATACTTTTAATTGGATATTTTTTTACCAGATTGAGATAATATTCAACAATATAATCCGAATTTCGTTCGCTTCCGTCAAGGTTGTAGGTTCTCTTGACACCATCGTAGAATGAACTTGCCGCAACATCTAATGCCAGACTTGTTTCTTTCTCGTATCCGGCTTCTTCAATCGCATTCATTATTGATTCAAGCGCTTCATCGCCACTGCTCATTTGCGGTGCAAAGCCTCCTTCATCGCCTACGTTTTTCGCACTCTGGCCGTATTTTTTTGCCAATTGTTTTCCCAATATCTGGTAAATTTCGCTCGCAATCCTAACAGTTTCCTTGTAATTTCTTCCCTTGGGAATTATCATAAACTCCTGAATCGAAAGCTTGCCGCCTGCGTGTTTACCTCCATTTAATATGTTAAACATGGGCTGCGGAATTTTATTTCCTCCAAGCAATTGCCAGACTTCCTTATCTTCGCTAGCTGCAAGAGCACGCATGAATGCCATTGAACTTGCAACAAGCGCATTTGCGCCAAGATTGGATTTGTTAAAAGTTCCGTCAAGCTTAAGCAATAATTCATCAAATTCTTTTTGGCTGTTGAATTCCTTACCCTTTGCATTTTTGGCAATTATGTTATTTACGTTATCAACGGCTTTCTGGACACCTTTCCCCTGATATCTTTTTCCACCGTCTCTAAGTTCTATTGCTTCGTGAACTCCTGTTGATGCACCAGATGGTGCGGCCCCTCTCCCTAAAACATTTCCGGCTGAGATATCTACCTCTACAGTTGGGTTTCCTCTTGAATCTAAAATTTCTCTGGCAAATATTGATGATATCTTCATAACTGGCACCGTTTTTTATTCACGTTCAATGTTTAAAAAACTTGCATAAGAAAATTTAATTATGAAAGTAACAATAGACAACAAAACCAAATCAATAAAATTCTCCGGTACAGTTAATGACCTGCTTCGAAAAGAAAAGATAAGAAGGGAAGAAGTAGTGGTAAAAGTCAATGGAAAACTTGCTCCAGAAACTACAAAGGTAAGCAATAAGGATAAGTTAGAGATAATTACTGTTATTTTTGGCGGATAGAAGTTTCTATTACCTCTTATAGCAACGTTACAACTATATTTGCATTTATAGATTTTTATATAGAACTAAAGAGTTCTGCCTGTTTTTTTGACCATATACAAAACCAAATAAGTAATTCCGATTTTTATTTTGAATTTTTAT
>JAHFGR010000132.1 GCA_023247345.1 Microcaldota archaeon
ACAATAGCGAGATTTCTGATCTGTTCGGTATTATCCATTAATCTTTGAACTTCATCAACTACAAATTCCTTTCTTACCATAGATTCACCAACTTATTATAATCTCTAAGCAAATAGAATTTTTCCTAACTAGTTAGTCTAAAATTAGGTAATTATAATTAGGTAGAAAGAAATATAAATTATGCGCAAACGCTCAAAAATTTCTGTACAAGAAAATACATGACTGCTGACGGCACTAAAGAATAAAAGAAGACGACGTCTCTATAGAAGATATAAGTGAAGCAATGTTTATATAAAATAAAGAGAAAATAAAAGAAAAATACAGTTACGCTCTAGCTAGTTGCGGTCGGGGCGTTGCTCTTCGAAGTAAAGCATATGCTTGTACTAGCGTCTGTCCTCTTCTATCTGCAAAAAGCTTAAGTTGATCAGTTTCCCCTCTTCCAGTTCTTCTTTGGAGTTTTCCGCATGCAACTAATGCATCGTCTGCCATTCTTTTAACGCTTTCCGGAGCGCCATTTGCTCTTATTTCTCTTAAAACAGCAATTGTATCTTCAGGTATTTGAACATTAAATTCTGCAGCTCTTCCAATTGCCTGCGCTGCCATCTGTTTTGTATAATCATCTGGATATTCTAATGCGCTTGTCAAAGCTGGTAATGCTTCGCTAAATTTTATTTCGCCATATCTTGCTATATAGCATAAGCTTTTTGCTGCTTTTCTTCTTGTATTTATATCATCGATTTCTAACAACGCAATTGCGTCTTTCAATTTTTCATTTGTGGTTATCATAAGTATCACCTTTATACTGCTACTCTTGCTGGGACTGCAGCTGATCTCGCCCCTCCGCTTTCCTGTTGTACGTGAGGCCTTAAATGTTTGTTTTCATGTCCATTTACTCTTCTCGAGCATCTTTCATTTGCTGATAATATCATTCTTGTAAGTGCTCTAACACCCTCTTTGCGGGTCATCATATTATTTGTTAATGCAGAAACATTTTTTTCACTTAATGCAACATTGCTTTCACACATATCAACTAGTTTTTCTGTAACTCTTTCTTTTCTTCCAGCTGTATTATCATTTAGAAGCATATGAACTAAAGTATCTTGTGTACTCGAATCAATATCTTTTGCTGACAATACTCTGTCTATTAATGCATTGTATTCTGCCATCACTTGGGATATTAAAGATCTATTTTTTCCAATACTTGCTTTTTGCAAGTCTCTTATAGCTTCTTGATCTAGGATTATGCCACTCATGCTCATTTGCGTTAATGCTTCAGCCGCTAATTTTACTATCCCCTCTTCTCTATTATAAATAATTATATTTGCGAGTGTATGTTGTGCCCTTGTTCTTACAAACTCATGTTCATCTCCCCTAGCTTTTTTTGCTATTGTTTCTACTATTTCTTTACTTATGTTGGAGCCACCACTAACAACTAGTCTTATTACTTCAACACAGCCTTGTCTTACATACTCATCTGTATCTGTTGCTGCTATAGAAGCTATTTCTGGCATCTTTGAACTTGTTAATGCGGTATTAGCATACATCAAATCTTTTATTGCATCCCTTCTTGTCCCCGTATCAGGGCTTTTCAATCTTTCCATTGCTTTGTTTGCATGTTCTGTTTTTGTTACTACTAAAGAAGGAGCCATGAATCTTAAAGCACAAAGTATCGCTGCTGTTACAGATGCGTTTTTTTCATTATCTCTTGCCTTAATCAAGGCATCGATTACACTTGATCTGATAACATTACCAGAATTTGCTTCATCTGCTTTTCTTGCTTCAAATAATACTCTCCAATCTACCTCAGATAGCATTTCTACTGCTTCTATTCTAGCACTCACATTCTCGCTTTGCAATTGAGCGATAGCTATTCCTAACTGGTCTGAAGTTTTAATTCTATCCATGTGTGGTACCTCTTAAATCTGCTATGTGGTTTAATGATCCAGTGTATCTGACTGGTCAAAATAATATACACGTAATTATACTTATGCACACAAGTATTTATAAACCTATGTAAACATCCTTAAATCCCTATTTACCACTAAACTGTGGGCATTAGGCTTAAACTACATGGGAAATATACTTATATTACTGAACGTTTGTTTGGCTGTGCAGCCAAATCTATTCAACACTAGCGCGCTGAACGTGCCATTCTTTCTGTCTCGTCACGTTTTTTCATCGCATAGCTATTCTGTTGGTCGCCCTTTCCTGTAAATATAAGTTCATTTGCAAGGCTTTGGGACACGCTCTTGCCTTTGTTAAAGCTGCCCATGATTGCGGCTAAAGTTAGGTTTCTAAGCGCCATATCTAATCTGCGCGTAGCTGATACATCTACTGCAATTTGATAGCTAACGCCGCCGTATTGTACGCGTGTAGTATCCTCTCTTGGTGCAGAGTTCTCGAGCGCTCTTATAAATACCTGAACTGGGTTTTCTTTTGTTTGTTCTGCGACGTGATCGAACGCATCTTCAACTATTCTCAATGCCTTAAGCTTTTTACCTTGCATTTTTCCATGAGTACGAATAACTTTACCCGATGTCTTCTCTCCTGTACCACCGCGCATTAGTTTGTTTGCTAAGCGTTCGACAATGTTAACATTCATCTTACCTAAAGGTTTTTTTGCATGTCTTCCGAACGTATGAGGAACGACTAAGTCTCTTAAAGATACTAACTGAGCTAGGCTTTTGTCTTTTACCTGAACGTTTTCAAGATCGTATTTTCCGAATAACTTTTCAACCATGATTAATCCCACCTTAAATCTTCTTGCTTCAATCCCAAGGTTATCGTTTCGCTTTCTCTTTCCTTCCTTTTCTAAGCATTTGTAAATCAATATTGTTAACTGCAACTACCTTGTAACGGACACCAGGTATCGAACCCATCTGCCCTCTTTGCGAACCGCCTAATCCGGCAATTAATATTTCATCATGTTCATCAATAAATGTAATTGCCTTGTCGCGGACCGCGTGGGCGCTAACTATCTTCCCATTTTTAATTAGCTGGCATTTTACACACTTGACTAATCCGGAGTGCGGCTGTTTTTGCTCTAAAACTATTTTTTCTAATACTATGGCTCTTGCTAATGGAGCGCCTTCTAAAGGATCGAATTTTTCCTTTAACCTTAGCGTTCTCCTTTTCCATTTTTTACTTAGCCATCGCTGAGCCCTTCGCTTGCGCACCAAGTTACGTCCTGCAAACTCGCCATTAGCCATCGTCTTATGCCATCCTAGTGCTCATGCACTAATGTTATTCTTATATTAGAAGCGAGACTCTGTCTGCTGCTGCGCAGCATCCACCTCGCTTCTGCCGTTTAATCTATCACCAAAATTACTAAGTAGTTATATAAATAACTAAAAGAATATATTTAATAGGCGAAGAAGGATTTAAAAAGATATTACTTGTTGCCCTGAACAATGGACCTTGAGCAACGAGCCATGTACCGTGCATACATTTTTAAGCACTTTCTAACAATTTATGTCTGATTAACATGCTTATAGCTAGGCGCGCAACTAATGTTTCAGATATTGCAATGTCTAGAGATATCTTTAGAGGGTATAAGAAAGAAGAAGGGCATGAATTAAGAAAGGCAGATGTTACAGGTCAAACATTTATAGAGCAAGCAAGAAAAGCAAGGGAAATGCTAAGATCAATGGATCCAGAAACAGTAAAACAAGTAATTGAATTTCATAACGGTCTAAATTTCTTTCAAGCGCTCGCCTTAGCCCAAAGAGAAGGAAAATTAATAGTTCCAAACTATGTTCACGATGGAATTTTAACTAAAACAGATGATATAACATTCCTTGAACAAAATTATCCAGTGTGGACAGGAACTCTTGTTATTTATGAAAAACCAGATAAACCATTTAGTGAGCAAGTTATTTATAGTTGGGAGCATAATGAAGTGCGATATTCTGTTTCATTCAAAGTTCCAAAACAATTCCAAGGAAAAACAAACTGCGCTTTA
>JAHFGR010000008.1 GCA_023247345.1 Microcaldota archaeon
TTTCTCTGGAACTTGAAAAGTGATTCCTTGAAAAACGACTTGCTCGCCAAATGGTATGCTTGGTTTTTCATAAATAACTAATGTTCCTGTCCATACTGGGTAATTTTGTCTCAAATATTGTTCATCCTTAGTTCTAGTTAAAATTCCATCATGAACTTCATTTGGAACTATTAGTTTGCCTTCTCTTTGTGCTACTAATAAAGCTTCAAAGAAATTTAAAGAACGACGAAAGTCTATTACTTCTAAGGCTTTCTGTGGTGCTAAACTTCTCAACATTTCTCTTGCTTTTCTGGCTTGTTCAATATATGATTGAGCAGTAGCATCGGCCTTTCGAACTTCATGAGGTTCTTCTTTTCTATATTTTCCAAACCTAGCGCTCGCTCGCGTAACTGCAGGAACAGTTCTTACTAACCTTTGTACGTTAACCATGTGAATCACTCTTTTCTGGCGCGACGACCAACGGAACGAACGCCACCACAGAATCAAAGGACCAGTCACCATCGGCACCGATGTAGCGCTTCCCGTCGTCGACGTACCAGCCGTTGCCACGACCAAGAGCGCCCAAATAAGCTTTATGTGATCGCCATAAGTATCTTGCATCTTTTGATTCTTTTACCGGTTCACCTTGTGGGATTTTTGTTTCTGGGTCTGGATTGTACCAACAGTCTGCTTTTGTTGGGAAGTTTTCTAGTAGGCGAATTTCTCCAAGTGGTTTAATTTCGTAGTTATTATTTCCTAGACTTATTAGTTCAAAATCCCGTGGCCCGTGGCCACGATCCCGTGTCCTTCGGACACGAACTCTCGATGTATCTTCTAATACATCAAGATCTTTCGAAATTCTGCGAATTTCAAAATCAGGATGCTCAATTACTAGTGCACAGTTTGTTTTTTCTTGGAATTGTTTTGGGATTTGGAAGGAAACAGAATATTGAACACCATTATTATCGTAACTAAAAACAACTTCTTTACCTAGTTTTTTATCTGGTGCACCATATATTATTAAAGTACCAGTCCATACCCTGCATTTGTAAGGTTGTTTTAGTAATTCTATATTAATAGTTTCATTCAGAATTCTATCGTGAATGTTATTTGGGACTATGAGTAAGTTTTCTCTTTGTGCTACTAATAAGGCTTCGAATAGGTTTAGGCCTTGGCGAAATTCTATTAACTCTAATTCCTTCTCAGGTGCTAAACTTCTCAACATTTCTCTTGCTTTTCTTGCTTGCTCTTGATATGATTGGCCTGTGACATCTGGTTGTCTTACTGCTTGCGGTTGCATTGGACCGTATCTGCCAAAACGACTAGCTGCTGCCATAGGCGGTAGGCTATAAGGTTTAGGGTTTAGGGTGGAGGGTTTAGGGCTTACTGCCTCAAGCCTATTGCCTCCTGCTTCCTGCCTACTGCTTACAGCCTCTTGCCTTACAGCCAAACTATGCATTTCTAGTCCTCCTCGGTTCCATAAATCGCGCGTCTATCGCTTAGTTTATATTGTTTGACAAGATCTATCATAAGTGGATGATCATGTGGTTTATTAAGAATTGGATCAGTCTTTGCTAATCTTCCAGCTTGTATATCGGCAATAAGGTTTTTCATAGGTTGTATACTCCTAGTATATCTTCCATGAACATCAGCTACCAGAGATCTGGCAAGATGTATTGATAATGAATCAACGCGAGGAACGCCTGCATGTACATTTACATAATCTTCATGGAATCCTGCCTTATGCGCAAATAGATAAGGAAGAACAAACTTAACATGGTCCAATGTTGGCGATTCTTTGAGGAACCATGCCAATGCTTTTGCATAAGCCATTGCAGCCATTGAGCTTCTTGGACTAAAACTGTGACGAACATTAACTCCAGCATAATTCATGTCATGTGTATCCGGACTTCTTGGGTCTGCAGCACGCTTTGTACCAAATTGCTGTGAGAAATTTATCTCAGCCATAAACGCTTGCAAGAATAACGTGCCGTCATTGTCAAGTTCAGACTGCATTATCTCTTCTTGGATCCTGGCTTTTTCTTCTCGAGATATGCCTCCTTTGATTGGCCTGTCACCTGATAATGCCTTCTTATACTCTCCATAATTTCTAGCAAGCGCTTGTAATGCTCTCTGAGTAAAATCAGTATCGCATAGTTCTTTCTGCACCGCTCTTTTAGCATCATCAAAAGCGAATGCATCCATTGCTGTGTTGAACTGTTCTTCAGTAACAACATCAATTCTGTCTCTTAAAGCCGGCAATAATCCATTCTCGCGATCACCGTCCTTTTCGTTCATTGTGAAAAATCCTGGTTTCTTTCCTTCGAAAAGAACCTGGTTAAGATAAGTCCAAACGCCTGTATCAATACCTTGAAGAATAACATCCTGGCTATCTAAAGCCAGACGATTTAATTCATCACCTATAATTGCATCAGCACCAAACGTGCCCTGCCATACAACACTTTCCTCACCTCTAGCGAGGTTTCCATAATGAGGTCTTCCAACTATTTTTTCCACATAAAGTTGAGGATGTCCGCGAATTTCAATTGAATCGTATAAGTTATATGGCAAGCCGGAAAGTACTGCCGCGACAACTTTGGCAAACGTAGTTTTACCCCAACCTGGCTCGCCGACAAGCAAATGGTTTCTATCAAGTAAATACGTAAGTGTCATTAAAACAAGATTTTTATGCAAGAGCTTTCCGCTAGTCGGACCGTCTTCCAAAGGCGCAAAATGAAATCTTTTTGAAATTCTATCAACTGCGCTATATACCTTTACTCGTGGATCTGCATGGACTGCCATAGATTTACCTCCCTTAATATAATTATATAAAGAATATGGCCAAAAGTGTTTATAAATGTATCGATTAGGAAGCTGTTCCTGCTTTTCTGTAGCTATTTCTCATTTTTCTGTAGTTACTGATCATTTGCCTTATCAGAAACTCTATGAATGGTCTATAATCTCCAAAATGAGCCTTTTCTTGGGTATCAAAATATTCATCTCTTTTTTCGTATGAGATATCAAGAAATGGGAGTCTATTAATTTGAAGAATAAAGTTCATCAAAAGGCGCGCGATCCTTCCGTTTCCATCTGCAAATGGATGAATAGTAACGAGCTTTGCATGGAATTTGGCCGCAAGTTCTAATGGGTGCATCTTCCCTTTATTAACAGCGTACCACTTAAATAATTGCACCATAAGTTCCGGAACTTTTTTCCAGTTGGGAAACTCAAATTTACTAGTTCTTATGAAGACATTGACAGTCCTCCATCTACCACTATGTTGTTCATAACCCGAAATCGCCTTTAGTAGCACAAGGTGCAATCTAAGTAACATTTTTTCATCTATCTCTGTATTATTTTCAAGATATCTATAGTATAACGTAAGACAATCCCTCATGTTAAGTACTTCAAGCTCATCTTTATCAGCTTCGTAAGTCTTACGCAATTTAAGTATCTTTTTAGTCTGATCAAAGGTTATTCTGCTGCCTTCTATTGCATTGGTGTTGGTTATGAACTGAGTACGTTGTCTTTCCAAAAATGCAGTTCGACTTGCTTTAGCCATTCCTTCAAGGAGCTTGGTGTGGGCATTCTTTACCCTTTCAAGCTTTAGGGCAGTATCCCGGTCTATGAACTCAGTATTCGGCTTAATAATTTCCTTCAACAAATAAGCTGAAACTTTATGATCTAGTTTCTTCAGCAATAATTTAACTTGCTTTAGGTTTGGCTTTTGAGTTCCGACATAAAGGTAAACTTTTTTCCATTTGTTCTCTCCGATACGAATGGTTTTTTCCAAGTAGAAGTATTGTTTGCCCTTCACTTTTCTTTTGGTCATCATCATAAAGTTATAACCACGCAAATATTTATAAAATGTGGTTATAACTTTGTAACCACAAATTAAGCCTAGAATTGTGGTTATAACGAATTCGAAAGCATTGTTTTGATCTAAAGATCTCTTAGAATGATTTCGAAGACGTCTTCAGGACGAAATAACATTCTTCTAACCGCTTCCCTTATATCGGTTATTTCAGGACCGTCAACTATTAGCTGGCCTTTATGGTATAATCTCCCATTAACAGGCATGTAACTATCTGGATTTCCTTTATATCTGCCAAGTTCTCCGTTAACATGAATCTCGCCACAAGTCATCCCATAACCTGTCTCGGTATCGGTGTTTCCATTTATTACGAGTTTTCCACCGAACATTAGAAAACCAGTGCGAAAACCAACATTACCATCGACAATTATACTGCCGCCTAGCATCATTTTTCCAACCCCGTAATCCACATCTCCCTCGATAACTATGTTTTTCTTATTCAAAACTCCTAAACAGCTTGGCTTTTTATCTAAGTGTGAAGTATGAACTCTATAATCGCTATCGCTGCCGTTATTGATCAATGCGCTCAAGAATATACCGGCTTTTTCAGAAAACTCTCGCTCTTTTTGAAATTGCACTAATGCAATAGAAAATTGTTCTACGTCGCGAGCGGAATAACGCAAATTTCTTATCAGTTCTAGGGCTTTAATATATGGTTTTTCTGCTCTTTCACGCACATCATAAGCACTCAAACCATAAAAAGGATCGACACCATCGAAACCACATTTTTTCCACGCTTCCATTAATTTCGCGAGCGCTTTATTTGGTTTTACAACGGGTTGTCTTAGTTCATATTTTGTTTCTGGTTTATATCTTCCGAAAGGATTGACAGCTTGCTGGCAAATATTGCCGCGATTTTTTTGCCCTCGCGGCGATGGTTCGCTGGCCTGAGTAACAACAGGAACAACTTGAACTCTTGTTTTGGCTCGAACTATCATTCTTTTTCACCTGCAATTAGTTTGCCATTATGAAAAACTTTGCCACTAATTACATGCAGATCAAAACCACGAAGATCAAGTTTTCCATTTACGTGTATTTCTCCGCCCTTCATAGACTCCCCAACTAAAAAGCCTGCATTGACATCACCATTTATTCTTATTACCCCACCTAGCATATTATCCCCAATATTTGCGCTCACATTTCCATTAATAATGATCTCCCCGTTTTTCATTTTTATGCCAACGCCCGTTCCCATGTTTCCATTGACAATTATTCTGCCTCCTTCCATAAAGTCCCCTAGTTCTGTACCACGCACATTTCCATTTACTATTATCTGCCCACCTTGCATTTTATCCCCGGTACAAGCTTCGATATTTCCTTCTATTGTTAAGTTTTTTGTATTTCTATAACCTAACCAAGAAACCTTGAGTTTAAGATGTCCTCGAATCTCTTCGATATGCGGAACAAAAACTTTGTACTCAGTTTCATTTCCATTGTTGACTAAAGCACTAATGAAAAAACCAGCTTTGGAAGATAGATATTCTTCATCAGCAAATTCTGAAAGTCCTACACTAAATAAGGCTACATCTTTTGCAGAATAAGTTATTCCTTTAATTGCGCTTATTGCATTTTCATAGTTTTCATCATTTGGTCCAGCGCCCATAATATCCGATTGATATTCGTATTTTCGCCACGCGACTTTTAATGCTTTAAGCGCTTCATTTTCTTTTACATCAGCTAGCCTGACAGATTGCGCAGTTTCTCTTCTGAATTTTCGAAATGTATCAATAGCGCTAGTAGCTCGCACAATTGTTTCTGATGGTTTTTTTGCAGTAGTTAACATGTTAATCAATTGGATAAACTATTTTGTCTTTATAATAAATTCTTCCGCCTCTGATAGCATTAGACAGCGCTACATAGTTTCCGTTTAGATGAACTACGCCGCCTCTCATGAAAACTCCAATATCGTCAGTTGCACCACCGTTAATTACTATTCGCCCATTCTTCATGAATATGCCTGCTGCTCTTCCGACGTTTCCGTTTACTATTATTACTCCGCCTTCCATCGCCTCTCCAACTTCGTCGCCACCATGTCTATTTACTAGTATCTTTCCTCTTTGCATTCCAAAACCTACCCCGCCACCAGAATTTCCATTTATAACTATATTTTTTGTATTGTGAAGTCCGATATAACCTATTTCAACTCTTAAATGCAAAGTATTTACTACATAGTCCGTATCAGCTCCGTTGTTAATCAGCGCACTTAAAAATATCCCAGTTTTTTTAGAAAAACTTTTTTCATCTTGAAACTCTGCAAGAATAATGCTAAAAATTCCAACGTCTACTGCAGCATAGTCTATGCCTTTTATTAAAGATAGTGCACGATTATAATTAGTAAAATTATTATGTGAATCGCACTTGAATTTTGTCCAAGCTTTTTTAATTTCTTCAAGCACTTTGCTATTTTTAATATCAACTTCTCGAACAGTTTGCGATGGCTCTCTTTTATATTTTCCAAACAGATCGTTCGCTCTAAGAGAAGTAGGAACATCTTGTACTCTTAATTTTTGTGAGGTAGCCATCATTTTAAATCACTTTTTTCTGGCGTAATATTCAATGGCATTAACGCCACCCCGAAACGATCGGACGGCCTGTCGTCCAAGCTGACGTCCCCCCTGTAGTCGTAGTTGAAGACGTCGCCACGGGCAACATGGCCCAAATAAGAATCATCTAATCTCCTAAGATATCTTGCATCTGAACTTTCTTTTACTTTTCTACCCTGAGGAATACCTGTTTCTGTATGTTGTTTATACCAACCATCTTCTCCACGGAATCCCCGAATTAAGTTAATATGTTCGTCCTTTATTCTTATTTCATATCGGTTATCATCTATGCCAACGATTTCAAAATCTGGATGTTCGACTACTAAAACGCAGTTTGTTTTTCCTTGGAATTGTTTTGGCACCTCAAATGAAATAAAATATTTTACTTTATTATCCTCCCAACTAAATACAACCGTACTTCCGAATTTTTTATCTAGTGCTTCATAAATAATAAAAGTTCCTGTCCGTACTGGGTAATTTTCTTTAAAATATTGTTCATCTTCTTTTTTTGTTAAAATTCTATCATGAATGTCGTTTGGAACTATTATACTTCCTTCTCTTTTAGCTAAAGCGAGCGCTTGAAATAGGTTTAATCCCTTATGAAATTCTATTACCTGTTTTACTGCCTCTGGCTTCATGCTTCGAAGCATTTCTCTTGCCTTTTTTACTTGCTCTTGATATGATTGGCCTGTAGCATCTAACTGACGAACTTCATGAGGTTCTTCTCGTTTATATTTTCCAAACGGATCGTTCGATCTAAGAGAAGTAGGAATACCTTGGACTCTTAAAGAACTTTGTGCGCTATTCATGTGAATCACTTTTTTCTGGCGCGGTAGCTTCCGATTGTCCTTCGGACAATGGGCGCAATGTCGCTGCTGCGACATTCGCGTCGCGACCAACATCAACCAACGCCACCCGAAGAAGACCGGACGGCCTGCCGTAGAGCGAGACGGACCTCCCGTTGTCGTAGCCGGAATCATCGTAGACACGAGCAACAGGACCCAAATAAGCTTTATATGATCGCCATAAGTGTCTTGCTTCTTTTGAGTCTCTTACCGGTTCGCCTTGTGGGATTTTTGTTTCTGGATCTGGATCGTACCAATCATTTTTCCTTGGGAAGTTTTCTATTAGGCGAATGTTTGCTCCTTCTAATAATTTTAATTCGTATTTGTTATCCTTCAAATTAATTAACTCGAAGTCTGAGTGTTCGACTATTAAAGCGCAGTTTGTTAATCCTCTAAATTGTTTTGGGATTTGGAAGGAAATAGAATATTGTACTTTATTATGCTCCCAACTAAATATCACCTCTCCTCTGAAAGGTTTATTTGGACCTTCATAAATAATTAAAGTGCCTGCCCAAACTGGGTAATTCGCTCTAAGATATACATGATCTTTAGTTTTTGTTAAAATTCTATCGTGAACATCGTTAGGAACTATTAGCTTTCCTCCTCTTTGTGCTAAAGCTAAAGCTTCAAAGAAATTTAATTTTTTGTGAAATTCGATTACCTGCTTTACTTTCTCCGGATCTAATGACCTTAGCATTTCCCTTGTTCTTTTTACTTGTTCAACATATGATTGAGCAGTAGCATCTAACTGACGAACTGGTTGAGCGTCCTCTCTTATATATCTACCAAACGGATCGTTCGATCTAACGAAACCTGGAACAATTCTTTTTAGATTATGCTGCGCATTAGCGAACATTAGCAATGCCCCTCTCACAAATTAATTCCCCCATCTGATATATTCTACCAACAAAATAGTTATCATCAATTGATTCAAATTCGCCATTAACATGGACCTCTCCGCCTTGCATCATAAAACCAACAGACCTGCCTGTGTTTCCGTTTATTTTAATTGATCCGTTGAACATACACGCGCCTGCGCATTCATCTGTATTTCCGTTTACGATTATCGTTCCGTTTTTCATCATAAGGCCAACCATCTCACCTGCATTTCCGTTTATGATAATTGCCCCATTTCGCATTCCCAAACCAGGGTTGTCTCCTACGTTCCCGTTTACTACAATTGTTCCTTTCTTCATTCGATAGGCAAGATGATGATCTACGTCTCCATTTATTGTGACATTTTTTATATTTCTCAAACCTAGGTGAGCTACTAATACCGAAAAGTGTTTGGTTTGGATAACAAAGTCTTGGTCCTGGCAATTATTTACTAATGCAGATAGAAAAGTACCTGCCTTGAATGAAAAACGTTCATCATCCTGGAAGTCTGCAAGAGCGATGCTAAACTTTTCAACGTCTTTAGATGAGTATTTGAGTTCTTTTAATATTGTACAGATTCGCAAATAATATCTATCAATTGAACCGCTTTTATATCTTAATTTTATCCATGCATCTCTAATCTGTTCTAGAGATTCGTCTTGTTGCACATCCACTTTTCGCACTTCCTTAGGAAACTCTTGTTTATATCTTCTAAATAAGCTACTAGCCTCAGTTCTAGTTAATCTAGAATGTGAACCTCTTTCAGGCGCAACAATATGATGAGTATTAAGCATAGCGGTATTTATGTTAAAACATGTTTAAAAGGATTTGGGAATGAATTTAAATATATGCCTACAAAATAAGATTATAATTCTAAATCCTTTTACCGCCTAGCGGTAGGGGGCCACAAGGTGATGTTTTGGCAGAAAAAGATGAAGAAACGATAACTATAAGCAAATCGACATTTTATCATGTTATTATAGGCGTTTTACTAGTTGTTTTAATCGCATCTGTTTTCACAGGTGGTTTTGGTTTAAAACTTTTAAATAACGGAACGAGCGGAACAGTGGCGCCATCTCCAAGCCCTTCTCCAAACCCATCACCAAGTCCTTCACCAAGCCCAGTAGCAGTACCTCAACCAGCGCCAGGTGGCGGAGCTGGAATAAATATCGCATCAATTATGGACGATGATCCAAAATTAGGAAGCGATAGCGCTCCAGTAGTTATAGTAGAATTCTCAGATTTCCAATGCCCGTTCTGCGAGAGATTTTATACTGAAAGTTTCGGGCAATTAAAAAAGGATTACATTGATACAGGCAAAGTTCAACTAGTATATAGAGACTTTCCATTAAGTTTCCACCAGTACGCTGAAAAAGGAGCCGAAGCTGCGGAATGTGCGAACGAACAAGGAAAGTTCGAACAAATGCACAACTTGCTATTCGAAAAACAAAGCGAATGGACCGCAGTTGGAGAAAGCAAACTTAAAGAATATGCAGCTACTTTAGGATTAGATACAGCTAAATTCAATAACTGCTTAGATACAAATAAATACGCTGATGAGATTAGCAAAGACTTTGACGCAGGTCAACTTGCAGGCGTAGGTGGTACACCATCATTCCTCATTGGAAAGAGAGATGGAAGCGCACAAATTTTAGTTGGCGCTCAGCCATACAGCAAGTTCAAAGCAGTAATAGATAGCTTGCTAAAGTAGAGTTTGATTAATTTTTTTCTTTTCTCTTTTTATTTTGTTACTTTCCTGATCTTTTCTTATTTTTGCTCTTCTTATTTTTAGTTAAGTTTATTCTAGACTGCTAGTCTTCTCTTTCTTTAAGAATTTTTCGTAATCTTTATGGTCACCTATAAAATAAAATTTTCTTACTTTTAGCGTTTCATCACAGGCAAAGCAGATACGATATTGGTTAATCTCGTCAACAAATAGACCAACATGATGCTCGTGTCTAAAATCAAAGCTCGGGAAGGTTTTATACTTTTCTACATGCTTCAAAAAGCGCTTTTGAATTAGTGGTGGAAGTTTTTGAAAGTGCTTCTCCCAGTGGTTAGTAAATTCTAAATCGTAGATATTTTCGAATTCTGACATAGAATTATAACTCAAATTAGGTTTTTAAAAATATCTGGATCAACTGAAAATCTCGGGTGTCAAAATGCTCGCTTCTGCTTGTTTTCCACCAATGGATTTCTCTTAGACCCACCTGTCAAATAGACCTTGTTAGATGGTCATCTGCGGATTTATAAAATGTTCGGTACACCTAACTTTTATGTATTCTAGAACTTTAGAAGATTATATACGCGGCATATATCTACTTGAGGCTAGAGAAAAAATAGTAAAATCAAAGAGATTAGCTGATTATTTGAATGTAAAAAAATCATCAGTTTCAGAAATGGTCGCAAAACTGAAGCAAACAGGAATGCTGAATTATGAGAAATACTCCAAGCTTTCACTTACAAAAAAAGGTCGCGAGCTTGCAGAGAAATTAACATTTAAGCATCGCGTTATTGAGGCATTTCTGACAAGATTATTAAAACGAAATAAAAAAGAAGTGCATGATGAAGCGCATAAGCTCGAGCACGCGTTCAGCGATCAATCAATAAGAAAGATATACTCGATTATAGGGAAACCGCGGATAGGCGCGCATGGCGAGGAGATACCTAGAGTAAAACTATAATATTTTTGACAGTTTGAGGGGATGAAATGTTTGATAAAAAAATAGCAATAGCATTAATACTGATTACTTTGACAATATTAGTTCTAGCAAAACCTAGCTATACACAAGACACAAAACACAAAACCCACGCATCAGAACCAATAACCGAAGACCAAATTCACCTAGCAGCACACGGTAATGCTGGTGTAATTGGCAATGTTGATACACACGATTTCGATCCAAACGTGTATATGGTAAGTTGGAATTTTAACAACCTTCCGGAAAGCGAAAGAGAAAAATATTATAAAGAAATCCCTTTGCTAGATGGAACACTATTGCGCGAGTACTGGATTTCTGCAGAGAATAAAGATATAGAAATTGCACCGGGGGTTATGTTTCCTGCATGGACGTTTAATGGCCAAGTCCCAGGGCCCACAATAAGAGCAACAGAAGGTGACACGGTTAAGATTCATTTTACGAACAATGGAGATCATCCACATTCGATGCATTTCCATGGTTTTCATCCATCAGAAATGGATGGTGCAACAGTAGATCAGCAGGTTAAGCAAGGCGAGACATTCACATATGAATTCAAGGCAGAACCAACCGGATTGCATTTATATCATTGCCACACTAGCCCTTTGTATCAGCATATCTCAAAGGGTTTATATGGGGTATATATTGTGGATCCTAAAGAGCAACGCAAACCAGCAAAAGAATTGATAATGGTTATGAACGGATTTGATACAAATTTCGATGAGGAAAACGAAGTTTACGCAGTTAATACTGTTGCTTTCTACTATATTGATAACCCAATAAAGGTTAAATTAAATGAGACTGTGCGTATATATTTAGTAAATATACTTGAATTTGATCAGATAAACTCATTCCATTTGCATGGCAACTTCTTTGAAGAGTTCAAAACTGGTACGCTTGATAAGCCAAATGCATTTACTGATATTATTACTATGGGACAAGGAGAGAGATCAATTCTAGAACTGAAATTTAAATACCCTGGTAAGTTCATGTTCCATGCCCATAAAACTGAATTCGCAGAAAAAGGTTGGAGCGGCATGTTCGAGGTTGAAAAATGAATAAGATAATTGTTGCACTGATTCCATTAATTTTGCTCTTTCTATTGATAGTATTCTTTATTTCAAATGGACCAGTTGGCGTGTTAAGGGGATACTTCCCACCAGTAGAAAAAGTATTTATGGAAAAAGTTACACTCGAACCAAATTTAATAAATTTAGATTTAATAAACGATGGACCAGACCAAGTAACAATAGCTCAGGTACTTGTAAATAATGTTTATTATAAATTCAAGATGGAACCTTCGCAAACTTTGCAACCACTTCAATCTGGTAAAATAATTATTAATTATCCTTGGATTAGAGGAAACACTGAACATATAACACTTTTGACAAGCAATGGGCTTACTTTTGAAAAAGATATACCAGTTGCAGTTGAAACACCAAAAGTAAATGAGCAATATTTAACTACATTTGCTCTATTAGGAGTATATGTTGGAGTAGTACCAGTATTTTTAGGTTTATTATGGTTGCCGTCTTTACGCAAATTAAGCGAGCGATGGCATAAATTTTTGCTCTCTCTTACGGCAGGCCTTTTAGTATTTTTAGGTTTAGAGGCATTTTCAGAAGCAATAGAACTAATTAAAAAAATACCAGCAGCTTTTGATGGCTTAGGACTATTAATAATTGGATTTTTCTTTTCACTTTTTACGTTATTAGCAATAAGTGAAGCAGCACATAAGCAGAAAAAGGTAAACAAAGCAGTATTTTTATCATATTTAATAGCATTGGGTATAGGATTACATAATCTTGGTGAGGGATTAGCAATAGGAAGCGCGTACGCTATTGGTGAGCTTTCATTGGGCATTCTACTAGTTCTAGGATTTATGATACATAATGTAACTGAAGGTTTAGCAATTGTTGCACCAGTTGCAAAATTATTTACAAACTGGAAGAGCTATATCAAACATTTATTACTACTTGGTCTTTTAGCAGGTGGACCAACTGTGATTGGAGCATGGATTGGTGGATTTGGTTATTCTCCCACCTTTGCATTAATATTTTTAGCAATAGGCATCGGCGCGATATTCCAGGTTGTTTACGAGCTTGTAAAATATATTGCAAAAGACTCGCTTGATTCATTGTTTAGCGCTACAAATGCAAGTGGATTTATTATTGGAATTTTAATTTTATATGTGACTGGACTAGTTGTAGTTTAATTTGAGGTAATTTCATAGATGTATTCAAAGTGCTGGGTGAGAAAAAATTCTGGGCCTTTTTTGGCACGGGTCTGATTGTTAGCGTAGCTTATATGGATCCTGGAAATTGGGGTACTTCGATTAGCAGCGGGGCATCTTTTAACTACGCTTTGCTATGGATAATATGGCTTTCAAGCGGCATGGCAATGCTTTTCCAGTATATTTCTGGCAAAATGGGCATCGCAGGCTATTCGCTTGCGGAAATAATCCGCTTAAAGTGGAAGAACAAGAATGCTGTGCTTGCTTATTGGCTGCTTGCAGAAATTGCGATTTTGGCAACAGATCTTGCTGAGTTTCTAGGCATAGTCGTCGCGATTAATTTATTGTTTGGCATTCCAATGTTAATTGGAACATTTATAGCGATAGCAGATGTTTTGCTATTGATAGTACTTACGCAAAAAACATTTAGAACGTTAGAGTACGCATTCATTCTATTTGTATCTGTGATTGGGATAGGTTATGTTTATGAAATATTTATAACTCGACCTGATTTAGGACTAATTGCGATCCACTCGATAACTCCTGTACTTCGGCCAGAGATGATATTATTTGCGGTTGGAATTATTGGCGCAACAGTTATGCCGCACGCGCTATTTGTTCATTCTTGGCTTATGAAAAATAAGATGAATGGAAACGGAAGTAATGTTAATGGACTTAAACTCGATAAAAAAACCGCGCTTAGATATCATCTTACTGATAATGTTCTCTCACTCTTAATCGCCGGATTGATAAATGCTGCAATATTGATAATGGCTGCTGCTGCATTTTATAACCGCGGATTTGAAGTTGCAACCATTGACCAGGCATATAGAACGCTTACACCACTGTTCGGTAGTTTGGCATCGCTAGTGTTCGCAGTTGCATTGTTATCTGCAAGTATATCATCTTCAATTACCGGCACTCTCGCCGGGCAAAGTATTATGGAAAGTCTTACAGATTTTAAATTAAGCCCTACGATGAGAAGATTAATAACGCGCGCATAAACTTAATCCCACTTCTGATAGCGATACTTATGGGCCTTGACCCGCTTAAAATATTAGTTTATAGCCAGGTTGCGCTAAGCTTGCTAATACCATTGCCGCTTATTCCCCTAATTTATTATAGCTCGAAAAGAGAAATAATGGGCGAGTTTACGAATACAAAATTCACTACCATGCTCGCTTATTTGTTTGCGGTTATTATATTGATATTTAACGGGTATCTTCTTTATCAGGTATTTACTAGCGGGATATAAATAGGCTGGGCAATTGATCTTGGTACAAATGAGCGATAGGATTAAATATGTGATTTCACATAATTTTAATGGGTGATATAATGGAAACTGTGAATATAACGCTTGCAATATCGAGAGAATTACACAAGAAGATGAAACAACATGACGAAATAAGCTGGAGTGCACTAATCAAACATACTATTGAACACAAAATAGCGGATCTGGAATTACTAGACAAATTAACAGAAAAAAGTGAACTTACTGAAAAAGATGCATTGGATATAGGAGAAATGATAAAAAGAAGCGCTGCTAGAAAACTGGGTTTTTTATGATTATAATATTGGATTCTAACGTAATAATAGCTGCGCTTATAAAAGATTCTATAACAAGGAAAATAATTATAGATCTACACCCTCATATATATTTTCCTGAAGAAATGTCAAAAGAGATAAAAAAATATAAGGACATAATAAAGAAAAAGGCTAAAATAAATGAACAGCAATTTCTAGAAGCATATCAAAAACTCTTTAAATATATTAAAACAGTGCCAAATGATGACATATTAAAATATAAAGAAAAAGCCCAACGAATAATGCAAGAAATAGATCCAAAAGACCATTTGCTAATAGCTGCTAGTTTCTGTTTTCCTGATTCTGTAATATGGAGTAATGATCCTCATCTTAAAATGCAAACAAAAGTAAATACGTTTACGACTCTAGAGATAATTAAGAAAATAAAGATGTTTCTAGAAAAATAAGTATTGGTTAGCTCGTTTGCCCGCCAGCTAAATTCGCGCAGTCAGGAGTAGGATTATCAACGCAGCAGTTCTTTATCCAGTCGCCGTTTGGCGCGCCAGTCATTATTACTGAAATTAACCACGGCACAACAACGAATATTATTGCTGCGATAATCGCGCCGGTGAACATTGCTGTTGCCCATACTGTCGAACGTGCACGAGTTTCAGCACCTAGCATTTGGCCAATTGCATAAACTATAGCTGCCATAACAATTAGAACAATAGAACCGATAGCCAAAACGCTTAATGCTGATTTGCATAAACCGCCAAGCGCATTACGAAAGTTTTGGCCAGGATCTGCTGCAAAGAATAAACTGCTAAGACTTAGAATAAATAGAATTTGGAATAGAACCTTACGAGATGATAGAATTCGCAATGGAAGGGTTGGGTTCATTTTATCTAGCTCAGGGAAATTAATTTAACATCATTACTTTATAAAAAAGAAAAATAAAGAAAAGAGATTATGGTGTTGCCGGTGCTGCTCCAGTACCTGTTGGACAAGCGCCAGCAGTTGTAACGCCAGATGTAGGTGCTATTTGGCTTATTATATATGGAGTTATGACATATATAATCGCGCCAATGACTGCACCAGTAAGCATTGCTGTTGCCCATACAGTGGCACGAGCACGGGTTTCAGCGCCCATGATTTGACCTACGGCATAGGTTACAGCTGCTAATAAGATCATAAGTACAAGAGCTACACCTAAAAATTGCTGAACTTGAGTACATAAACCAGATAATGCAGTTCCAATACTAGTAGCATTCAAAATTGAAATATTCAACATAAGCATTACAAAAGATAGCAATACTGCATACCTTCCAAGCTTAGATATACGTGATACTGTCTGATATACATCCATCTCTAATACACCTCTTTTTGTCCTTCGGACAAGTCTCTCAGAAAGCTTCGCTTTCTTAGATCTTAGGTTCTTGCACCCATGTTATTTTATATCGGACGTTCGCTTTTGGCTCCGTCGGCATTTTAAGGCTTCTCTTATAGAAACCTTAAGTGTTTTATTAAATATAAACTTGCTGACTAAGATTTAAAAAGCTTTGTCAAAGATATAACTTTGATAAATTTGCTCTCATGCCAAAGCTTTACTATTGAAGCCATCTTATAATATTAAGTTCAAGTCTCCTTTGAGAACCTATTTCAAATAGCACAGAAAACGAAGTTCTCTAGTGTTCCATTTTATGGTGAAAAAATGAAAATCCGCCTAAAGATCAACAAATCCGTGCACGATAATGCTGCAATATACTACGAAGAGGCAAAGGAAACAAAAGAAAA
>JAHFGR010000009.1 GCA_023247345.1 Microcaldota archaeon
ATATTTGCGGATTTTTATCAAATTGTTTATACGAACTTTGGGGCGCGTCAGCTGCTCAAACTGACGGAATTATTATGAAAAGGCTAACGTTAAGCAAACCTCCTGAATATACATTTGTTTTACAAGCAGTCTTGGAAGAAGGATTTTCAACTGGAAAACCCGAAAACTTTACGCATGTTTATATCGATGTTCTGGACTCTGCGCGATTAGAAGCTGCTATTCTGGTAGCGAAAACAATTGATGAACTAATTGCGCAAAGAATAGTATCAATTGGTTTTATGTTCGGATATGATACGAAAATCCCCTGTGCTTCTGTAGAGTTTATGCGAATGCTTGCTGCAAAAGGAAAAGACGCAGATCTTATTAGCGAGGTAGAGCGAAACTTACCACGAATAATGTTATTGCTAAAACAAACCGGCGCGTCTATTCCTATTTACGAATCAGAAGAAATGTTAGATGCTAAAACTTGTCAACCATTAGATGAGATTACGGCGTTTATGCGAACAATGAACGCAGCAATAGCTACCTCGCTTGATACGTTAAATCCAAGTGATCGAGCAAAATACAAGGAAATGGTGGCTGCCTTTGGCAGACGCTCAATGGATGCTGGAGGCCAAATAATTAAACCACCTCGTAAAGAAATATCAGTTAGAACAGGATGATATTTATGCCTTCAGAAGAAACATTAAGATTAGCAACTTATTATCTGCAAAAACACTACACACCAGACAATATAGTTGGCATGGGTCCATTTTTAGAAACTGGCAATTACGCTCTCTTAGCTAGTCCTAATGCTATGCTAGGCGGTTCAATGATTTTTAGCATGCTCGGGGATGGTTATGTAGATTGCAGAATTGTTGCGCAAAAGCTTTACTTAGACATACTTTCAGAACATCCAGAACTTGATCCTAGAATAATCACATATAAAGGTAGAATACAAAACTTCGTAGAAATAACCGATCCAGCAACAGGTGAGAAAGTTCAAATAGACCCAACACCTTGGTACAATTGCTTAAATCCAGGTCTTTCTGGCGACGATACCAGCGAATTACACAATGTTGATTTTTTAGTTATTAATAAAACCCAACCGCCCATATTTTCTGTTAAAAGAACTGAAGATAGCGTTACTACTATGGGGATTACGGGGTTCTTGCCACAGGTTTCTATGGAAGAAAAATTAGCTGGATGCCGAAGAGCTATTGAGGCGCAAAAAAGAACTGCAACAGGTTCTAAGAACTTAATAATCTATCCAGAACCCAAAGTAGAACCCAAAGCAGAATATCGCTTTATCTTTCAAGTTGAATCTAGGCCAGTTGTTTGGCCAGCTGGAAAACCTTCGCCAAGATATACTAAATATTATGTTAATGTTTTGGATTCAGAATTACTGCAAAGCGCACTGACAAGCGGTGTTGCATCTGCAAGAAATTTAGATTTTCTTATTCAATCTGAAGTAATCGAAGTTGGAGTTAGTCCTGAGGATATTAATATCCCCATGCCTTCAATTGCTTTTATGAAAGAATTGGCAGGAAGAATGAACGATCAAGATCTTTTTGCAGAATTCGAAAGAAATATTCCGGCAATATTAAAGTTACTTAGTTTAGCAAAGCCAGGGCTTCCTGTTTATACGCAAAAAGGCGAGGTTGTTAATGCGAAGAGCGGTATTATAACAAGAAGTTTAGAGTCTCCATTTAAAATAAAAAATCCATTTGATGATGGAAAGTATGGGGATATTCTTAGATTATTCGGAGATAAAAAACTATTTAAAATAGGGCCAGAAATAAAAATAATAAAACCACTTAAGGTTGCTTAAAACAATTAAGCACTTCATTCGCATGGTCTTCAACATTTGGTTTTTCTATTACTTTAACTATCTTTCCTTTTTCATCAATCAAGAAGGTAGTTCTCTTTATACCAAGCATAGAATTTCCTATAAATTTATCACAAACCTGTTTATCTTTATCCACGAGCAAAATAAACGGAAGCTTGTACTTATCTGCAAATCTTTTATGACTCATCTCGTCGTCTGCGCTTATACCAAGGACAATAATATTGTCTCTAGTTAGCTTGCCTATTCCGTCTCTAAGCGAGCACGCTTGTTTCGTGCAGCCGGAGGTATCGTCCTTAGGATAAAAATAAAGTGCAATTTTCTGGCCCAAATAATCCGACAGTTTTATCTTTCTCCCATTCGCATCGCTAAGGAAAAAATCCGGTGCATTATCTCCTGGTTTTAACATAATATCATCTTTCATAAATAAAATTAAAATACTTGGCATATATTCGGCCCCAACTTCTTTGTTAAAACCATGTTCTCGCTGTAGTCAACAGGCACGTCAATAACAGCGAGTTCTTCATTCTTAATAGCATTTTTCAAAATTTCCTCAAACTCGCTCGCTCTTTCTATCCTATATCCCTTAGCACCGAAACTTTCAGCTAATTTGACAAAATCAGGATTGCCAAACTTAACACCAAATGTTTTTTTACCGCTTCGCTGCTGAGACCATTCTATTGCGCCATATCCGTTATCATTTACAATTACATTGACAAATGGCAATGCAAGTCGTTTGGCAGTCTCGAGCTCTTGCATGTTCATTAAAAATCCACCATCGCCGCTTACTGCTACAACGCGCTTTTCAGGTGCTGCAAGTTTTGCGCCTATTGCGCCAGGTAATGCAATTCCCATACTTGCGAATCCATTAGAAATAATCACTGTATTCGGAACATAAGTCGGAAAGAGCCGCGCAATCCATAGTTTATGCGCACCAACATCTGATATAAGAATGTCATCTTTAGCAAGCGCATCACGCAAAACATGCAGAATATATTGCGGCTTAAGCGGATATTTTTCGCTAAAATTATCTCCTCCATATATTGTTTGCTTTAATTGTTCTAATTTTTTCGACTGCTCACGAGCTGTCCGTTTTTTCACAATCATTCCTAGTTTCTCAAGTATGTATGCAAGATCGCCTATAAGTTGCTGTTCAAATGCATAATGCGAATCTATGAATTCAGCGCTCGCAGTGTCTATGTTGATTATTCTCTTATTCTTTTCCGCATTCCAATGCGTTGGTGCATATTCTACAAGATCATAACCAATTGTAATAACTACATCTGCCCTATCGAATTCGCAGAGAAGGTAATCCTTTGACTGTAGTCCGATTGTTCCAAGAGATAATTTATGCCCGCTAGGTATTGATCCTTTGCTCATAAATGTTTTTGCAACTGGAATATTTGTTGCTTCTGCAAATGAAAGCAATGCATTGCAAGTATTAGTTCTAATTAGTCCATTGCCTGCGAGTATTATTGGATACTTAGCTTCGTTTATTATTTTTGCAGCCGATGTGATTAAGCTATCAACTGGGTTAGTATTATTTTCATCAGGAATGTCTAAAGGTTGTCCATTTGCCTGCTCACCGGCGATGTCATTTGGCAATTCAATATGTGTTGCGCCTTGCTTTTCTTTTTTTGCAATATAAAATGCCTTCCTTACTATCTCGGGCGCGCTTTCACCGCTTGCTATGCGCGCGTTCCATTTTGTTATTGGTTTGAATGCGCTTACAATGTCAACATATTGGTGCAATTCACGATGCGACTGCCTGAATTCTGCCTGGCCAGTTATTGCCACGAGTGGCGAGTGATCCAAATTGGCAGATGCCACACCTGTCGCAAGGTTAAGCGCGCCAGGCCCAAGTGTTGATAAGCATACGCCAGGCTTCTGTTTGATTCTGCCATAAAGGTCAGCAGCAAATGCAGCGCCTTGCTCATGGCGCATTATTGTAAAATTTATTTTCGAATTGGAAAGCGATTCCATTATCTCTAGGTTTTCTTCTCCTGGTAAACCGAAGATATACTCCACTTTTTCGCGCTCGAGGCATTTTACTATCAGATCTGAAGTTTTCATTACTGCACCTTTACCATACTGATAACTTTATCAACTAGTTTTAGATGGAATTCCGGACTTACTTTTCCGATTATCTTGATAACTTGTTTTATATTGATTTTTATCAAGCCGTCAATTCTTGCAGAACTATTTTTATCAAGCTGACAATTACAATCATTTTCTGATATCGGAATACAATATTCATCATTAGCTGTTGTAATAGAAGCAACCAACATGAAATCATCGCTATGGTAATCTTCATTAGATAAAACTATTGCTGGCCGCACTTTACTCTCACTAGAGTCAGTAAAATAAACACGCGCCAGAATAATGTCACGCCTTTTTACCATGCAAATACCTCTTAATGTAGACTTCAGATGATTTTTCATCAGTTGGGTTGTTCCAATGCGCTTCTATAGTATGTTGATTTAGAGGTTCTTCTTCTATTCTTTTTTTCAATACTAATTGCTCTTCGTAATATCTAGTGACTGCTAAGCGGATTGCTTCTGTTTTGTTTGCAGCTATACCTCGATTTACTAGTTCATTAATGAATTTTTCAAGTTCTCCTCTTAAATGAAGGTTTACATTCATATTATCACCATTTGTGCATTTTTATATCATTAGTATGGTACTAAAGTATTATAAATATATCATGGGATCTTGGCAAAACATTTATATTTTTTCTTGTAAATAACTTAGTACGCGCTTCAGACAATTTTTTGCCAGAGTGGGTTTGTGCACAGCTACATTAGTGCCAACCACATCGGCAATTGCAAAAATTCCGCAGCGACCTCCTATGGTTGAATGCAAAAGAGAACCTGATGACCAATATGTAAAGCAAGATAAGCAAAAAGTTCGAGATGAGGTTACTGCGCGTTATGGTGAAGTTAACGCTGCCAATTTGATGAAATTTATTCGTGAGTCCCATGATAGTTGCATTCCAATGCGCATAACTGCAGAGCCATATACAGAAGAATATGGAAAACAATATGTTGCGATGGAAGAAGCAGATGCACGCGTTTGGTACGGCTTAGCTATTCTATCAGAACAGTTTCCGGATAGCAAAGAAGCAGCTGCATTTATGATCGAACTTTTTAGAGAAATCCCTTCAAATACCAATTCTTATTATCCAAATCATATCCGCTTTAAGATCGCTTATGAATTAGGAAACATGCAAGACCCTGCAGCTTCGGAAATGCTTATGGGCATACTAGTTAATGATCCAGATGCTTACAGCGTTAGAAGTATTGCAGCGAAACAACTAACTTGCCATAGAAGCGGTCTTGCGCCCGAGAAGCGAGAACTTTTATTTAGCGCTTTGATTGCTAGCCTGGCGCATAGCAATTCTTCTTTTGTAGGTGATGTTGCAGACGCACTTGGAGATATTGGTGATAACCGTGCATTACCTGCACTTCAAAGAGCGCTTTCAGTACCGGAAAACAGAGACTGGCCTTTTAGCAGAAAATCACTCGAGGAAGCGATAGCAAGATTAAGCGGAATGGTTTAGCTAAATAGTCTATTTCTGGAAAACATGACCGTTCTAATAGCCACAAAGTTGGAAAACATGACCATTATAAGTCACATGTTTTCCAAATACTCTCGAAAGTAATAGTCACCCCTTCTAACAAACCTTTAAAAGTATTACCATGGTAATACTATTGGTGATAAAATGGCACATACTGAAACTATCCCAGCTAAACTTACCTACAAACTAGTTGAAGAAATGGACGGGCTAGTGAAAGAAGGTTGGTACGCAAACAGGAGCGAGCTTGTACGAGATGCTATTAGAGAACTTATTAGAAAGTTAAAACTTCAGCGCCTAGAAGCTGCAATAAAAGAAGACATTCAATGGGGCCTTTATGGAAAAGATCAATAGTATCTCTGATACCGGGCCAATAATTTATCTATCTAAACTAAATCTAATTAAATTGTTAGAAATATTTTCACCAGTTGGCATATCTCCAGAAGTCAGGTCTGAAACAAGTAATTATAAAATATCAGTTCCAGTCTTTCTGAAAACACTGGAACTTAATGCAAAAACTAAAGATTTTGTAGAGTTATTAATTTTGCAATTCGAATTAGATCTTGGTGAGGCTGAGGGATTAGCTCTAATAAGGCAGGAAGGTGCAAAATTATTTTTTACTGATGATTTGGATGCAAGAGAAGCAGCAAAACAACTAGGAGTTAGCGTTCACGGTACAATAGGCATTCTTATTCGTGGATACAGAGAAGGAAAGCTTTCAAAGAACGTAGTAATAGAAAAACTACGAGCATTAAAAAATACTGGATTTTTTATAACATCTGATCTTATCGAACAAGCTATAAAAGCAGTTGAAAACTATAAGAAATAATTTATAATTTTTAGAGCAAGCAATAGAAAGATTAAGCGAAAATATGTAAAGTAACAAGAAAGAATCTTATTTAGCGCATTCTCTCCAAATTCTCAGATCGGCCCCACCATTCTGCGAGTCAACATTTGTTAAATTTCTCACTTGAATGGAAAACCAATAAGTTCCATACCTACCAATTTGAGTAGTTTCGTTGTTTGGGGTCTGTGCGATTAATAGCGGCGTGCCACATTCCGGTGCTGGCCTTAATACAAATATTACATTATCTTCTACAATACCACTAAAAGTAAGTATATATTCGTCTTCTATCTGCGCAGGAACTTGCTCTTGAATATTTACATGTCCATTAAACAGCACTTGCCCGCATGTTAAGGAAGTTGGCACAGGTACTTTTCTGATAGTTACTTCTGTAGTACCTCCTTCAAATTCCCCTCCTGTGTTTATAGTTATGCGTTTCCAGTTAATCCCGAACTGTTCTTCTCCAAGGGAAATTATAATGTAGCTATCAGTGGCACTAATATCAAATGACACTATGGAGGCACAATTTTGATTGATATCAGACACAGTCAATGTTGCAACATTGTGTTCATGAGCTTCAAATGTTCCTTCCAGATGCATTATATAATGTTCAAATACAACATCACGATTTTCTGGATTTAATTCTGCGGTTAAGCAACCTTTTAGAGGTAATGCTTCTACATCACATGTAATTGGTGACTGATCGTGCAATGTTATTTGCTGGCAACCGCTTTCTAAAATTGGTATTAGGAATTTTAGAAAAAAAATTGAGCGTACCATCGCAGATGATCTTGTTGCTTTGTTCGGTTGTCCATCGATCTTTCTTCTTGTTCTAAACAGTTGCATAAATTTCATCTTATTTTATAATTTTTCAATCCTATCCAAAGGCATTACAACTCCAGTTCCCCAAATATCTTCAATAGCAGCGTACCATCCGCTTTTGCCAAACTTTGGATTTTCAGGATCTTTTGTAAAACCAACTGCTCGTACTAGATGCAATCGCTCGCCTTCCCCTCTTTCTTCTATCGCATTTGCGACTGTTGCATAAGCCTCGACAGTTCTGCAAGGAGATCGAGGTTCTGTTAATCGAATTACCATGCCTCGTTTACCGCGCTTGCCAACACTGAGCAAAAATCCTTGCCTTAGTTCTGCATGATCTAATTCTTCTGTTGTTATTGTTTCACCCATTGCGCCAGGAAACAAAGGATAATTCTGCGCCCGTAATTCAGCGATGCGCTCTAGTGCAAATAAACAAACAGTCTGATCTTGTGAATTATGATCTACTTTATCTTCCCGTTCATTGATTACACGTAGCAAGCATCTTTCTCTAGTATCATTTACATTAATTCCATCCAAGCCCATTTCGCGTAGCTCGCGTTCAGTTACCTCGCTTGCAAATTTTCGAAAATGCGAGTTATCAGCTGCCCACAGATAACCTGCGAATGTCTTTCTGCCGTCAGGCAAAGCTATTGCTCTGCCAAACACTACTTGCTGTGTTGGCACTCCACCTGGAGAAACATTGATTTGATAAACTTTTGCCATTATGTTTTACAATATATAACATTTTAAAAATGCTGCGAACTACATTAATTCTATGAAACTAAGAAGACGAATGGCACCAACAGCATTGCCCGTGCCTACCGCAGCTCGGGCGAAGAGCTTTGGAGAATTGCTGGAAGAACGGTCACAAGTTCCACTAAAAAGAATGATCGAGCACGATAAGAGATTAATGCAACCAGTAATAAAAAAATATTGCGAAATATGGGGGCAAGCACTTGGGAAAATAAAAGAAAGCAGAGCATCGCATACGTTAGACGGGGTTGAAGGATTATTTCAATCTTTTCATGAGTGGGTAGTTGAATTTGATAAAATTACTAGAGATTGTTATTTCCCGCCTATCTGGTATGGCGAAGTTCGCCACGCACTTGGCGCAACATGTAGCTCTACAGAAGCTTATTGCCAGAGAAAGCTTCAGTTGTTTAATGTTTTTGAGAGCTACTTGCCAACCGCAAAGCAAGCTAAACTTTATGCCTTAATAGGAGATAAGCAATCAAGAGAGTTTGATGATGTCCGATCAGAAGAAATATGGCACGCTATATTTGGTGCAGATCGAGAGTATGGAGCACTTGCTGTTGAAGATTTTTTTGAAATTTTTGTTGAGTCTGTTGAAAAACCCACAACTGTCAATTTATTAAACCTTTTTTGGGCAACAGATGTTTCTCAATTGCCGAAAAATATCGTGATACTTGGCATCAGTAATGTTCTTCCCGCTGTATTGGACCAAATAATACAAAACGCCCGATTCGCTTTAAAAGAAAAATACGGTGAAAATGATGCAGGGCGGTCAAAAGACGGAAAAATAGTTGCAAATGCGGGCACACTCGCTAATGGTGATTTAAAGCTTACCTTAACTGATGACGGAACAGGCATCCGGTCAGAAGTTTTATCCAGAATCTTCGAGCCTCATTTTACTACAAAAGGAAAGCTTGGCGGTGGCATGGGTCTGAATGCGTGCAAGGAAATAATCGAACTACTTGGTGGTAGCATTACAATAGAAAGCGAGTACGGAAAAGGAGCAGTTGTTACGCTTATCATACCGAAAAAATTCGTCGAAGTTTGCTAAAATGAAGCTTTTTAAGCCTAACGCATTCAAATATGTATCCTTATTATTTTGAACCTTTTAAAAAAAGGTTCACCAAAACTTGTTAAGGTGAGTACAAAATATGGTAAATGCTTCAGACGTTGAGCCGAGTAGGCTATTAGAAAAAACAGCTCAAAAATTAAAGGACATGAAAATCGAAAAACCAGCATACGTAGGGTTTACCAAGACCGGGCCATTTTCTCAGCGTCCGCCAACACAGGAAAATTTCTGGTATTTAAGATGCGCATCAATTCTAAGACAAGCATATTTACGCGGTACTATCGGCGTTAGCAGGCTCAGAACGCATTATGGCGGTAAGGAAAAGAGAGGAGTTAGACCAGCACATCATCGAAGAGCCGGTGGCAATACAATAAGAAAGGCAATGCAGACATTAGAAAAAGCAGGTTTATTGGCAAAATTAAAAGTTGGTCGCGTGCTGACGCCTAAGGGTAGAAAATTCTTAGATGCTATTGCAAAAGAAGTCAGTTGATCGCAATGGGCGACGAAGAGAATGAAGAAGAACAAGTAAAAAAGAAAAAGCGCTCTGAACAACAGCATTTAATGGAAGCTCGTAAGGCCGAAGAGCAATTAAAAGCAACATTGCGCGTTGTTCTCGAAGAAGATGCTTATAATCGAATAACAAATGTTAAACTTGCGAATGCGGAACTGTTTCTTTCTGCTGCGCAGCATATTGTTTCAATATACAAAAGGATTGGAAGAAAAATAAAAGACGAAGAACTTTTATCTATATTAAGAAGGATAAAAGAAGGAAGCGAAAAAGAGACAAAGATAAGCTTTGAAAGGAAATAGATGGCGAATATAAGAAAAACAACAGTGCAAGAACATTGGGGTGCATAAGAGATGGGAAAAAAGACACTGAGCAAAAAGTTAAAACTTGCAAAAGCAGAACGTCAGAATCATCGTTTGCCACCATTCGTTTATCTTAGATCAAAAAGAAGGTTCACACAAAATGCTACTAGGAGAAATTGGAGAACAGATAAACTAAGAACAGAGGATTAATATGGTTGACAAATTAGAAAGAGTTTACACTGTACCTTTGGGAAAAGCTTACGAAGCAATACGTTTAAAACGTGCGAGACGAGCTGTCAGTTTGCTTAGAAGTTTTGTTTCAAGGCATATGAAATCAGAAGATGTTGCAATCAGCAATGCATTAAATTCATTCCTCTGGCAGCATAGCATAGAAGCTCCACCACGTAAAGTAAAAATCAGGGCAATCAGAGAAAACGCTAAAGTTAAGGTATATTTACACGACGAGAAGCTAGAAGTGGCTAAACCAAAAGAGGAAAATAAGGAACAGAAAAAACCAGAGGAGAAGAAATCTGAGAAAAAGGCAGAGCAAAAACCAACAGAGCAGAAAGCAGAAGATAAAAAACCTGAGGAAAAAAAGGCGCAAGAAAAGAAAGATACGAAAACAGATAGTAAAAAATAATCCTGACCTATGTGATTTGGAGATGGACAAACAATGCGCTTATTTTGGAAACCCCTGGATAGGGATGTTCATAAAATCTAATAATGAAAAAACCTTTATTCCTATAGACACTCATGAAAAACTAATTTCCAAGATTTCCGCTAACCTGAAAACAGAAGTAATAAAACTTTCGATATGCGATTCTAATCTTCTTGGCATATACTTGGCAATGAACTCAAACGGCATAATCGTGCCAAATATTGCGAGCGATGCTGAAGTTGAATTAATAAAAAAATCAGGGTTGAACGTTTACATTTCAAAGGACAAAAACAACGCTTTCGGAAATAACATATTGGTGAATGACAAAGGTGCGCTTGTAAACGAAAATATCGATCAAAAAGAGCTGAAAAATATAGAAGATGCTCTCGGCGTTGAAGCCATTACAGGAAAGATAGCAAATCATACTACTGTAGGAAGTGCATGTATCGCAAATAATGCCGGGTTTCTTGCGCATTTTGCAACTACCGACAGCGAGTTCGATGTAATCAAAAAGCACTTAAAAGTAGACGGTGCAAAAGGTAGTATCAACATGGGAGTTGGTTTTATCTCATTCGGCGTAGTGCAAAACAAGAACAGCTACCTCTCAGGTGAGAAATCGAGCGCATTCGAGCTTGGTCGTGTTGAAGAAGCATTGGGTTACTTAGATACTAATCGAGGTTGATATTATGAAGTTTTCAATTACAGGTGAAATAGATCTGAATGGAAAGAGAAAATTCTCTAAAGAAGTAGATGCCAAAACAGAAAACGCGGCAAAGGAGAAAATATATGCATTATTCGGTTCTCATAATAATCTTAAGAGAACCAAGGTTACAATATCTTCTGTTAACAAAGTATGAGGTGGATTCCCAATGGCAAACGGAAATAGCATACATGCTCAAATATCTTACGAATCTGCAGTATACAAAGAGCAGTTGCGGCTTTTGCAAAAAGAAATAGAAAGAATAAATCTTACTACAATTGATTTAAGCAACGCTGCGCGTACTGCAGAGAACATGCTACAAGAAGATGCATTGGTACCAATCGGTGGCGGCGCTTTCATTAAATCTAGCGTTTACAATACCAAAGTCCTAGTTCCAGTCGGGGCAGATTATATTGTTGAGATGGATAAAAAAGATGCAGTAGGAGAGATTAATAAGCGAATAGAGGCAACCAAAAAAGCAATAGAAAAACTCAGCGATGAATTTCAAAAGGTTTCTCTTAAACTAAGAGAGATCAATCTAAAGTTAAGAGAAATTCAAACTCAAGATGCTATAAATAGGCGTGTTGATGAAAATATTGGAGAAGATTACGTTTAATTAGTGATAACTTGTTCGATTTTTTAAAGAAAAAAATAACTGGTTTTATTGATAAGCTTAGTGGCAAGGAGAAAGATGAAAAAGTAGGGGAAGAACCAGAGCAAAAACCAGATCAAAAGGCAGATCAAAAAATAGAAGAGCCACAACTAGTTGAAAAAAAAGTTAGATTAGAGGAAAAATCCAAATTGCATACAGAGCCTCAGCCAAAGCCATTAACAGAAGGAAAACCAAAAACAGAACCAGCACCTAAACCCGAGTCAAAGATACTTCAGTCGTCAGAGCATAAAAAACCAATCGAATCAGCAACAAAAAAAGAAACAAAGCACGAGAAGACAATCGAAACACCAAAAGCCAAAGAGAAAAAAATAGAAGAGCCAAAGAAGGAGGAAATGATAGACCAACCTAAAAAAGAAGAAAAGAAGGAGCAGAAAAAAGAAGAGAAAAAGATCGAAACTAAAGAAGTAGAAAAATTACCAGAATTAAAAAAACCAGAATTAAAACATCTTCCTGAAAAAAAAATACAGCAAGTTGAAATAATCCCAGAGCAAAAACACCTTGAACAAAAACCAGAAGAGAAAGAACGGGAAGTAAAAGTTGGCATATTCGGGCATCTTAAAAGTATTTTTACAGGCGAGGTTGAAATAGGAAAAAACGATGTTCGAGAAATGTTAGACAGTCTCGAGCTCGAGCTAATCGAAAGTGATGTTGCCTTGGAAGTTGCTGAAAGCATCAAGCAAGAATTAGAAGAAAAGCTAATAGGCAAAAAAATCAAAAATGGCGAACTTAACAATTTTATAAAAACTGCGATCAAAGAAACACTACTAGATATCATATCGAGCGAGCCATTAGATATTCTTAATAAAATAAAAGATTATCCGAAACCAGTTAAGATAATGTTTTTGGGCACGAACGGCAGTGGTAAAACCACGACGATCGCAAAGGTTGCAAAGATGCTCATGCTTGCTGATTATAAAGTCGTGCTTGCAGCTGCTGATACGTTTAGGGCAGCAGCTATTGAACAGCTTGCATTGCACGCCGAGCGTCTTGGCGTTAAAATAATAAAAAGAGACTATGGCGGAGATCCTACTGCAGTTGCCTATGATGCAGTAAGCTACGCAACTGCGCATGGCATAGATGTTGTTCTTATTGATACTGCCGGTAGACAGGAAACGAACCTCAATCTACTTAATGAAATGAAGAAAATGCAGCGCGTAATCCAACCAAATATAAAAATATTTATTGGCGAGAGCATCGCTGGCAATGCAATTACCTCTCAGATTACTGAGTTTAATAAGGAAATTGGTGTTGATGGGGTAATACTGACAAAGCTCGATTGCGATGCAAAAGGCGGAACAGTCTTATCAATATCAAAAGTTACTGGCATACCGATAATTTATCTAGGTACTGGGCAAAAATACGAAGATATAGAAAAATTCGACGCGAGCGCTGTTGTTGAAAGAATACTAAGTTAACCAGTATTTTTACTGTTTATTTTATTATATATGCCTATTCCTAATCTAACTAATCCGCTTGCGATTAAGTATTTTAATGAATATAATATGTCCGCAACACCGTGCAAACTGTGCGCGTGATACCAATTTGATAACGCGTTTATGACGTTGTTAATATCGATTATATTCGCTACAATCAAGCCTCTTGGTATTAAAAAAAGAGTAGAAGTAAACTTTTCAAGTGGCGTTATTGCCCAAGCCATTAATGCGAATTTTAGCGAACCTGTCAGTGCTCCTAATTCACCAGCGCTTAAACTCGGACTGTGATATGCATTCGAAGCTGCCTCAATTACCTCGTGCATGTAGAGTATGTTTGTTGCGACTAAGACTTTCTTCAAAGCGAACGATCCATATAAAATCGGATTCAATTTTGATACTCCGGCGCTCATTGTTTTTTCATTTGCTTCAATGCTCTCATCGATACTTCGAGTAATACGATCTATCGTCATTTCGTTTAGGTCAATACTGAGCCGCGCAGCTGCCTCTAATGTACCGATCCGTAAATTACGGAAATCTTCCTTAATAACTTCAACCTCTCTTGTCTCCTGCCCATTGTTTCGAGCGTTCGTTAGTTGTCTATCTAGTTCCATATTAACAATTTCTCTTTGTATATCAGGTATGCTGTATCCTTTGTTTTCCACACCTGTTGCAAGAATGTCATCTTTTTTCGCCCTTAACTCTTCAATTTCTTGTCTTAAGATCCCAAATTTCTTAATTATCTCAGTTCTAATTCTTCGCTCTGCAATAATCTTACCAAAAACCTTTGCAGTTAAATATATTGTAGCAACATAAGTCGGATGGTCTACTGCGTAGCTTATTACTCCTTCCCAAGAATCAATAGCAAATTTAGTTGGACTGGCAAAAGACTGCTTTATATTCTCCATAGCACTAACATCTCTAGGTCCAAATATCGCATTAAATCCAGAACTTACGCTACCCACGAATACAATTCCAAGTCCTGAACATACTGCTGACATAACTCCTGCTTTGTAAGCAGCTAGTACTGTGTTTCTTTCGCCGTTTTCATTCTTTTTGCCAGCAAACCATTCTGACCACACTTTTTCAGCGCGTTCATGGTATTTATCAAATCTGGCTACAGTACTTAGTCTAACTACTTGCCTATCACTAACGCTAGTTCTAGTAGTTATTCTCATGTTATAATTTATGTGCAAAACAGTTTAAAAACCCTTGTTTCCATAATAAAATAATGAGATTGGCAGTTGATAGAAGAATAGCTATACTCAGTAGGCAGGATGCTGGAGACAATGCGCACGGCCCAAAACTCATGGCAGACAAGTCATTTGGAAGATACGGTCCAATGGATAGGCACGAGGTTAGAGGGTTGAAGGTAGAGGGAACGGAACTCGAAAGACTAAGAGCGAGAAGAGAAATGCTTAGAAGTTTAGCACCTGAGAAAGCAAGAGATATAATAGAATTTCATAAAGGCTTAACATTTTTCGAAGCACTCGCACTAGCTAAGCAAGAAGGAAAATTAATAGTTCCTAATGACATTAACGATAGAATTTTAACAGAAACAACAGATGAGCAATATCTTAGTCTTAGACAGAATTATCCCGTATGGACCGGAACTCTAGTTATTTACGAAGCACCAGATAAAAAATTCGGTGAGCAAGTTGTTTTTAGTTGGAAAGATATTCATACTAAAGTAAACTATTCTATTTCATTTTTAGTTCCAGAGCAATTCCAAGGTAAAACAAACTGCGCTTTAGTAATCGAACACCCTGACTTTGAAATAAAAACAGTAGGAGAAAACGAATACGAAATTAAATCACTTGGAGAAATTCGTCTACTAGAAAGCTTTCCTAAAGAAAATGGTTGGTACAATACAGATCCAGAAACAAAAATCCCAATTGGTGAACCAGTAAAAGAGTCAGAAGATGCAAGACATTTTTGGCGATTAGATAGTGCTTATATTGGTTCTGTGGCCCGTGTCGGCGTCTTCTACGGCAGGCGGCGTGGCGCCGGTGCCTATGACTACTGGTCCGACTCGGGGGTGGTGTTATTCCCTGTTTCCAGTGATCAGTTGTCGGTTTCCGGTTCTGAAAGTGATCCAAAATGATTTGCTTTTTTGGCAAAAAAGCAAAGTTTTGAAAATGGTGATTTTTCAAATGATTACAATTGCAAAAAGAGTTTTATCTGTTCCTGTTGCTACTAGAGCAAGTGATCCATTTCAAAGATTCAAACCAGAACCCCATCACGAAGTAAGAAAATCAGTTGTTACAGGTCAATCATATGTCGAACAAGTAAGAAAAACTAGAGAAATGCTAAGATCAATGGATCCGGAGAAAGTAAAACAAGTAATAGAATTTCATGAAGATTTAACGTTTTTTAAAGCGCTAGCTTT
>JAHFGR010000133.1 GCA_023247345.1 Microcaldota archaeon
GCATAGACGTCAACTGCCGCGTTCGCGTTTTTCCATGCATTGCTCATGCTTGCTGCAAATTGCGCTGTTTCTTGCAATTCCTCTTCGTCCGCATCAGCGCCATTTTTCAAAATAACTGCGCTTCCGCCCTGGATGTCAGCATGAAAAAATAAATCCACTTCATCCATATGTTTTGCAAAAACTAAGTCATTCTGCTGCGCGTTTTTCCCGCCTATTGCAAGCCTTTTTCCAGAAGTAAAAAACCAATTGAATTTTTGGTACCACGTCTTCTCTTTCTTTACCTTAATACTTGCTTTTTTAATTGCAGCTTCCTTTTCTGCAGCAACAAGCTCTTTTTTCGTCTCTTTTATAGCTTTCTCTATACCTTCTATTTTGCGCTTTATCTCCTTCGCTTCTTCGTAATAAAGCGCAGCATTATCGTGCACGGATTTGTTTATTTTAAGGCGGATTTTCATGATTCAAAGTCACCAACAATAGTACCGCCATGCCGCCTGCCATTTATCGCATTTTCCAAGTCACTTAAATTCTTACCGCTAACAAAATGCGTTTCTATTTTTGAACGAGCAATAAGTTTGCACGCAAGAATGTCAAAAATAAAATTTTCTCCTGCTTTTCTTGTATCGTATTCACATGCAATATGTATCAGGGAATGATAATTCAATTTGTCAAATTTTTTTGCAGAAGGGGTTTTTCTTGGATCACTATCATAGATAGCATCAGTATTACTTACGTTTACTAACCGCTTTGCGCCAATGGCTTCTGCAAGTAATACTGCATCTGTATCAGTTGTTATGCCCGGAATTGTTCCGCCCATTACTACTACTTTCTTATTTTTCGCTTCTTTCCTTGCTTTTTTGAAATCCTTTATTGCCTTGGGATAAGCAACATTGCCAAAAGCATTTGCAACAACCTGCGCGTTTTTCCAGGTTATCTTAACTGCAGCTTCATCGCATTCAAACTCGCTTTTGCCTTTTGCACGCAGTTTGTTTGCCTTTTTTCTTGCAGCATAGCCGCCTCCAACTACAATGCCAAAGTTGTTCTCGCTAACCATAAGTATAGATTTTATTTTTTCTATATAGCTAGCATCAATTCCATTTTCAGTATTGACCAAGCTTCCGCCCAATGACAAGACGATGTGCATTTTAAAACCTCCTGTTTAAAATATTCAAATATAGATACAATCAAAGAATTAAAAAGTATTTGTAGGTGCTACAATGGATCTGGGTATTGAAGAAATTGAAAAAATTCTTATGAGAAAAGAAGAGCAGTTCGATAAGGTTCATGTTAAGAACAGGGAAATAGTACGCAGTTGCAGCAACGCAATTAAAGCAATTCATGGTAAAGACCTTGCAGAAGCGAAAAAGCATTTAGACACTGCGGAAAAAGAGATAAACGCAATAGAAAAAATTGCTGGTGAGTTTCCTGACCAGCTCAACCACATAATGCAGGAATATGTTGAAGCACGCGTAGTACTAGGTGCAGTGGAAACAGGTAAAATTCTAAGCTTCAAAGAGCTTAGGTCAGCTGGCGCAAATGAGATTTCGTATTTGAATGGGTTGCTTGATGCAACAGGCGAACTTAAGCGAGAGATGTATGAATCGCTTCGCAAAAAAGACAAGAAAAAGGCAGAAGAGTATTTCAAGATGATGGAAGAAATTTATGATGTATTATTGCCATTACGATTCAGCAATTCGGTTTTGCCTGAGTTTAGAAGAAAGCAGGATATTGCTCGGATTCAGATAGAGCAGGCTAGAGGCGAGTTATTATAACTTAGCTTTTTATTTTGGTTTATAAAAACCCCACTTATCCAATGCCTGCTGCAATTCAACATGCTTTTTCGCATATTCTGTTAAGTTAATTCCTTGCATAGTTGCATCTATTGCCTGCATTGCTGCTTTTGCACCTGCCCGCGTGCCCTTGGGATGCCCGTGAATGCCACCGCTTACTAATAGCGTGAGATCATTACCGAATATTTTCATTACTGCTGGAATCAAACCCGGATGCAAACCACCTGAAGAAACTGGAAAAATTGGTTTTATGTAATTCCAATCCTGTTCAAGCATCAAGCCACTGGCTTTTACGTGCGATCCGCGCAGCATGTTCGCAATATCGCTTACTTCCTTTTTACCACCGACAAGCTTGCCAACAGCTGTTCCAACATGAATTTCATCAACGCCAATCATTCGCATTAATTTTGCGAGAAAATACATTGTCATTCCATGCTTCGGATTTCTGTCAAACATCGCATGCATTGCTCTATGTGCATGTATTGCTAGGCCAAGATCAGCACAAACATCACGTAGCGTTTGCACTGATGCAATACCTGCAGTAACAACATCAATCATTATGAACCGCCAGCCAAGATTATGAACAAATTTTGCTTTTCTTATCATCTCGTTTGTTTCTCCAGTAATATTTAGCAGTGCATCTTTTCTGTCGCCAGTTTCTCTTTCAGCTTTATCTCTTAACTTTGTCATTCTTTCCACTCGATCTTCAAAGCGATTAAAAGAAGTGGAAGTTAAATTCTCATCATCTTTAACAAGATCAAAACCACCCATCCATGTTTCATATGCTATGCCAGCATGCTCTGCTGCACTAAAACCAATTTTAGGTTTTGGCACTGCGCCGGTTATTGGCCGTTTCCTTACTTTTAATGCATCTCTTATGCCTGCAATTCCTTTTCCCGGGCCCTTAAAATGTTTAATATATTCTTTTGGAAGGCTTGCATCAACTAACCTCAAATTCTTAAGCGCTTTCATGCCAAAAATATTTCCTGCAATTCCGCTTAGCAATTGCGGCGCATTGCCTGGTTCCCATAAATCTATTGGATAAGCGATTCTCACATAATTGCCTTTGATCTCGAATGAGCGTGCTTTTATTTTCGCAACTCTTGGCGGCAATTTATAAAGTGTTGTCCATGTTCCTGATGAACTCTCGCTTGCAACGCGCCCAACAGCTTCCTTAACACTTATGCCTGATGCTGGCTCGAAATAATATAAGCAAACAATGTCATCTCTCGCCGGTTTGTAATGCAAATCAACAAACTCAGCATACCAGTCTATTTTTGCCACATGATCACCAGATTTGAGCTGAGCGTTTAAAGTTTAAAAATATTGCCAAAGTAACCTTTTTAATACCATATTAACAAAGTATTAACATTGTATTAATATCTAAAAAGAGGTTTTTGAAATGGTCAAAGCAATAATAGATATAGACGAACATTCGAATAGAGTTTTTAATATTGTTAAGGCTAGATATGGCTTAAGAGATAAATCTGAAGCAATAGAATTAGTTGCTGAAATTTATGAAGAACAAATACTAGAACCTGAGCTTAAGCCAGAATACGAAAAAAAGATAAACAGAATATTAAAGAAGGGGAAATTTATTAAAGTTGATAATTTTGCTAAGCGATACGGATTGGAATGATTAAATGTACCGTCTTGAGATCGAAGATAAAGTAGATAAGATATTCTCAAAAATGAAGAACAGAATAAGATTAGAGATGATAAATAAAAAAATTCAGCAGATCTTAGAAAATCCAGATAGATTCAAACCACTACGATCAAAAATGTCCGGACTTAGAGAAGTCCATATAGATAAGTCATTTGTTTTATTATATGCTATTGATGAACCGCGAAAAATAGTCAGAATTGTTGATTTTGACCATCATGATAATATTTTTAGACATTAGGTTGTTTCAATCTAAAATAAACCCTTCTACACTTGAAACTCCGGGTGTGGGTTATATA
>JAHFGR010000134.1 GCA_023247345.1 Microcaldota archaeon
AATTTTAATCTTACAAAATTTTTCAAAATAACAACCATTCTTTTGATTTTTATCGCTGCTGGGCTGCTCTCGCATGGTGTCCAAGAGTTGTCAGAAGCAAAATTGCTCCCAGGAATTATAGAGCATGTCTGGAACATAAATCCTCCGCAGAATGTTGATGGGTCTTATCCGATATTGCACGAAAATGGTTTAGTCGGTAGCATGGCCAAAGCGCTATTTGGTTATGACGGTGATCCGTCCTTGACAATGGTCATAAGTTATGTCGGATATTTAGGCATGGTTTATTTGATTAGTAGAAGATATAAATGAACCAATTGGTTTACCTTCTATGATAAATAGCTAGCCAGATTCTTTTTCATGCTCCATCTTAATACACTTGTTTTGAATTACAATCATTCCAACGCGTTTTGCTTTCTCTGCAGCATTTTCGTTTTTTATCCCTAACTGCATCTTCAAAAGCGAAGCTTTTGGAGAACTAGAGAACGGAGTTCTCTGGATCCAAATCGCGTGAGGCTTATTTTGCATTTCTAACACTTGATCAACAATCTCGTCAACAAACTCGCTTCTTCGGAAAATGTCGACAATATCTATTTTGATCGTGTTCGGAACATCGAGCAGATTCGCATATGTCTTGATACCATTCCATTCTTTTATATTCGGGTTTATCGGTATTATCTTGTAATCAACATTTCGCAAATAATCAGCAACAATATAACTATCTCGGTCTGGTTTATCGCTTAGACCAACAATGGCAATCGTTTTGGCCTCTTGTAATAGCTTTTTAATTTCATTCATAATTAGCGTCCGGTTCGGTGCTTCCTAATATGTTTTTTAATAATTTTTATTAGAGGTAAGACTGTAGAAGTATTCAGATAGTATAATTTTTCACGGCCTACTTTTTTAGAAAAAATATAACTGCAAGATATTAGTTTTTTAAGATGCCCAGCAAGAAAATTCCTTCTAAATCCAAGTTCATCTCGCAGATCAGAAAAGTTGATCGGGCCATTTTCTAAAATCGAAACAGCAATGGCAAAATTATCCTTATCACTTATAACTCCAAGAAAATGGCAATATTCACCATTGTATTTTACAGGCATAAGATCAACCGCGTTTTATAGCTTTTTTAGTAATCTCAAACGAACATGCATTGTGAGTTTTACAAAAATCCTCGCAGGCTTGCGCAGTTTTTTTATTTTTGTATCCGAATTTACAAATTTTACAATAATAAGCTTTCATCACAAATAGCCCCACGTCTGCAGGCGATCGCCATCCTGGTGCCAACGCTCGCCAATGTCCGTGCGATAAAACATATTCGGGATAATGATATTTTTAATACGGTTATAAGCCTGTTGCCTCGCTTCGTCCATTGTTGATCCAGAGCCAGTAGTTATCAATACATAACCGCTCTGCCCTGCAAGCCTCCAGTCACCCTCAACAAGCTTAACATTACAAAGATGCACGCCTTCGTAGTTTGGTTTTTTGAAAATTATCGTTGCATCCTCTGAGTATTTTCTAAATGCATCCGGATCCTTAAATGGAAAGGGCGGCACGGCAACCACTACGCCAACTTGAAAGCCCCGTTTAGTCTTAAGCTCTGGCCTTTCCTTTTTTGCAAGTTTATATAAAAACTCGCCCCATTCGCTTAGCACGCCTTCCATCTGAATGCTAATTGTCGGAAAACCAAATCTCGAAGTCCACTCCAATGGATAAATACCACGCGCGTTTACAATACAGTTTATATCGATATACCCTGCATAGCCGCTTGCTGCGAGTTTTTCTTTCATTTTTGCAAGCGTTGCATCAAAAATCGGGCTTTCATTGACCCAGAATAAACTCGTGCCGAGCTCTCCGGTATTTGGCCCTATATCACCTGGAAATAATTTTTTATGCTCGAAATTTATGTTTATTTGGCCGACAAAATCTTCACCGTTAAAAAAAGCGCCGACTGCGACTTCTACTCCGGAAACATATTTCTGCAGCTGGAATTCCTTTATCTTTTTTCCCCAGTTTTTCTTATAGCGTTCGAGCATCTCTAAAATATCTATGCCGTCTTCCTCCTGGCCTACAAATAATAGCTCTTTTTCATTCTGTGCTTTTCCACTTGGCTTTATAACATAGCGGTCCGGATTTGCCTTTATGAATTTTATCGCCTCATCAAAATCAGTAAAGTTCCAGTTTGGGATAATGTTTATGCCAACACTTTTCATTTCTTCCTGGCCAAATTGCCTGTCGTCTTCTAATTTATCAGTATAAACACTGCCGCCGATAATAAACTTGCCCTGTTTTCTCAAGCGCTCGGCTTCATCTCCAAACCCAACATCATCAAAAACTACAATATCTGAAGAATCAGCTTCGTTCTTCCAATCTTCGCATTTGTCAACAAAACCATCGCAAACGTCTTTCTCGGTTTTATCACGAATGTAATATTTGACATAATGGCCTTCTTTTTTGACCTGCCAAGCTAAATCACCGATTAGGCCTTCAAATGAAACAAATAAGAACTTCAGTTTTTGTTTTTCGCTTTGCCCGTTTCCACTTTTCACATTGTTCATAACTGAATTTGCCAAGAAAAAAATATAAAGCAATGCGCCTATTCTTCTTCAATTCTTTTTAATTTTCTTGGTTCTTTGCCATCTTTTTTCTTTCCTGAAAACCCAGAGAATTTCGTTATGTAAACCACTAGTGCGGCGATTATCAGCAGAGCAGTTGCCCCGAGAACTATTAAAGAATTGTTATCTTTATTTTCGACTTTGTTCAGGTCGTCTAAAATACTGTCACCAACCTTGAGTGCATTGACGTAGTCGCCGTTGTCTATTAGTTCTTTCATTCGGTTTAATTTATTTCTTATTTTGTTTTTGTTCTCCTCACTTAAGGAAGTGGTATTAAGTATTTTCTCTAAATTCGCAAGTTTGTTTCTGCCTTCTTTTTCAATGCTGTCTAATACGCCTTCAATATCATTTACCTCGCCATCAAATTTTCCAATACTATTATTTATCTCTACTATATTTCCTTTTCCAAAGTTTTTTTCTATCTCTTTAATATCTTTTTCAATATTTTTAGAATCAATATCAAACAAATATGCATATTTGCTTGACTTTGCACTGGTGGCTTGTTTTTTATAAATATCCAGGTTTTTCTTTAGTCTATCCTTTATATCCTCGCCTTTTAACTTTAACTCCCTAAGAGTACTGTTTCTCTCAGTTTCAATTTGCTCAGTATTTTTTCTGGCATCTTCTACTTTTTCCGCAGCTTCGATTGTTTTATCCAAATCTTCCTTATCTCTCGCAGCTATTATCGAGTTTTCCGCATCCCTAAAAGGAGCTGGCAATTCACTTACCCCTATTTTGAACATCCTATCTTTTAGATCGTTGAACTTCTCTACTATCTTTTTACGCAATTGATCCGAGATATCTGCATCAGTTATCTTCGCAATTTTTTCTAATTTTCCAATCGTCTCTTCCGAATGGTTTTGGTAATTATATATAGCTGCATTTATTTCGCTGATCCGCATCTCAAGAATATCAATTAAATCAGAATCCAAATTCTTGCTTTTTGCATCTAAAAGCACTTCAGTGAGTCTTTTTAGTTGTTCATTTAAATTATCATATAAACCCAGATACCGTTTCTCCAAATTCCTATTTTCTAATTTTTCTTTTTCTATTGTTTTTTCCAACTCTGTTATCTTTTTCATAGCCTCTTCGCTATCATTCATTGCGATTTTTTGTTTTGCCTCTTCAAAAAGTTTTTT
>JAHFGR010000010.1 GCA_023247345.1 Microcaldota archaeon
ACTTTTCTCATGCAAGTCCTCTACTTATACGATATAAAAGCGAAAAACAAGCAGGAGTTCAACCGCGTAAAGCGCCTATTCTATTATCATCTAAATAAACTCGATCTACTGAAAATTCACTTTGTCACCAAATCTGTTTTGCTTGCGCCAAGCGAGTTAGAGCGCTTAGTTGATTCTTTTTTCAAACAATTCAAAAACAAGGTAGAAGTTTACAAAGTTCGATGCGAAAAAATAGAAGAGTTACTCTAAAGAACTTTTTATTGCTTCAAACTCAGATTGATTTATTCTACCTGCCATAACTCCATTTCCTAATACATCAAGTACTACATCTCGCAATCCATTTTCCGTTACCGCTATACGGAAATTTTCACCCGTCATTATGTCTTGCTCACCAATCCTTGGTCTCTTTGCTCCGACATCATAAGCAGGAAAAATAATGTCAAAAGAACCAGGACCAAAAACTTCATCAAATTTCTCTCTGACTGGTATAACATCTCTGTATATCATCATTCTCACTATGTCTTCATTTGTTATCGCGTCCAATCCAACTGCCGCATATAATATAACCGCACTTTTGTATGCGCAGGAGCAGTTACCCAAATCCTGGCCAAGTTCAATCCCCTTGTCGATTAACATTCTATTCACATATTCAACTATTCCTTCCTCTAACATACTATTTATCCTTACTATGCTGCCTTCGTATCTAAAGCGCGGCAAGACCCTTTCTCCAGAACCTGGGTTTGTTACAAGATCAACCAATGCGTGCAAAATTTCATGGAGCAATTCTCCACCTACTTCTTGCTGCACAGCATCAACGTCTATTTTTACTCTTCCTTCTCCAACTACATAAACTGCCGGCCTGCTAATATCATCATAATCTACTTGCACTCGAGATAAAGCTGCATAAAACATAAACTCAAAATCAGCATACACCTCTGGCGGCAATTCTGATCTCAATTGTTTTAACAGATCTTGATAATCCGCAGCTAAAAATTCCCTGATTCTATCTACTGCATCAACTAAAGCTGGAGGAGGCTCAGCCTTTCTTAATATTTTTATTTCATCTATTCTTATATTTTCTCTTGCAAAAACAGTCAAAGGTGAAACCCAAACAGAAAGCGCAGTAGTAAAAGCAGTTGCGCAAGCAATGAGTTTGGTTGTATTTCTAGTTTCATTTCTTGGCATTTCTCTGCTAAAACCCAGCTTCATTAGGCTATTGTGTTTATATATGTTTAAAAATATATGTTTGTCAAAATGCTTTTGAATATTCGCTGTTAATTATACTTATGGAAGCGAACGCGCTAGTACTTACTGGATACGGAATCAATTGCGAAAAAGAAACCAAACTTGCATTTGAAAAAGCAGGTGGCAAAGCCAGCATATTTCATGTTAACGAGCTTATTGCGCAGCCACAGCTTCTAGATAATTTTAATCTTTTCATAATCCCTGGTGGGTTTTCATTCGGTGATGATCTTGGATCTGGTAAAGTTTTTGCAAACAAATTAATGAAAATAAAAGATCGTGTTTCAAATTTTATAAATTCTGGAAAGCTAGTTCTCGCCATCTGTAACGGTTTCCAGGTTTTAGTAAAAATGGGTCTGCTTCCATATCCAGATTTTAACCAGCGCGTCACGCTTACAGTCAATGATTCTGGCAAATTCGAGGATCGATGGGTACGGCTAAAATTTAATCCAGCTTCTCCATGTATTTTTACAAAAGGAATCGATTACATTACTTTGCCAGTTCGCCACGGGGAGGGAAAGTTTTTACCTGCCGATGAGAACATTCTTCGTGACCTTGCTGAGAAAAATCTAATCACTGCGCAATATTGCGATGAACAAGGCAAATTAGCAGGTTATCCATTCAATCCTAATGGCAGCATTGGTAATATTGCTGGCGTTTGCGATCCAACTGGTCGCATTTATGGCATGATGCCACATCCGGAAGCATTCAATGAGATAACCAACTCGCCATTATGGTCAAGCGGAAAAATAAGCGAGGCGCAGGGATTGAAAATATTTAAAAACGCTGTGGGATTTTTGAAATCGATATAATTATAAATACATTTAAACATATGTTTAAACATGGTTAAAACAATCACAGTTACAGAAGAAGCATACTTGCATCTAAAAGAAATGAAAAAGGAAGAAGAGAGCTTTACAAAGCTTATTGAGCGCCTCTATCATCAAAAGAAGCCGATAAATCTTGATGATTTCATAGGTATTCTCTCTGAAGAACAAGGAAAAGAATTGGAAAAATTATCAAAAGAAGCCAGAAATAGTATTGATGCAGGATTCAAAAAACGTGCTCGGCAATTGGGATCAAAATGAGTTTTTTGCTTGATACCTCAACACTAATCGACCTTTTTGTAAATAGAAAAGACGCGCCTAGAATACGGGATTACCTACAGAGCAAGTTTTTTTCTGTTTCAACAGTTACATTTTATGAGATAAATAAAACAAAAAGTCCTGACCCACGTTTAGATGTCTTTTTCAAAAACTGTAATCTCGTTTCATTAGATCCAGAATCAGCTAAGCGATCTAGTGAAATATACAAGAAACTTAGAGAACGCGGTGAAATGATTAATGAATTAGATATTCTAATTGCAGGTATCTCGATCCAAAATAATTTGGAACTAGTTACTAAAGACAACGATTTCAAAAAAATTGCAGTGATTGAGCCGGATTTCAAACTCAAACTTTTTTGAAATCAATTTAAATGGCATGAAATTATGAATTTTGAACGTATTCTAGATCTCAAACCAAACAAACTCGCAACCTTTAATATACAAAATATAAAAATCCGCTTAAAATTAGAAGAAAAAGTATTCCTACCTCATCCGGATTCACTTCTTCTGGCTAATTCTATAAAAATAAATCCAGGAGAAAAAGTTTTGGATCTCGGGCTTGGAACAGGGATTCTTGCAATTACTGCGGCAAAGCTTGGCGCTAGCAAGGTCTTCGGAACAGATACAAATTCAAAAGCAATAAAAAACAGTCAAAAGAATGCGATTCTAAATAATGTAAGCGAGAAGTGCGTATTCGCACAAGGTAATTTTTTCGAGCCATTTAGAAATGAAAAGTTCGATGTCATAATCGCTAACGCGCCCCAAATTCCTGGTCCAGGCAATGAAGAGAAGTATTTCAGTCAAGCAACAAACGGTGGATTGGATGGTACAATACCAACAATAAAAATACTTCGCTCAGCTGCGAAACACATGAATAAAGGCGGGCGTATATACTTTCCGCTAAAAGAGTGGATGGATTGGAAGAGAGTTTTAAAAGAAGCTGGTCATCTATACACCTGCAGGAAGATCGCTGAGACGTTTTCTCCTGTTTGGACAAAAGATAAGGTGCGGCTTCATAAAATTTCAAACTTAATTAAAAGAGGAAGAGCGCGTCGCCATCTCATAAATGGCAAAGTTTATTATAAAATTTGTGTTTATGAATTTGATCAATTCAGATCAAACACAGTGTCGTCAACATTTTTATCCAGTTCTAGTATTTTATAAACAAGTAGCGGTTGCCCGAGTCTTATCTCTCTGCTGTCTGTTTCTAGTTTTTCCATGTAGAACGCCAAACCCAATCCGAGTTCAACATCGCGCATCTCGTATCCATAACCGCCAAAATCTTTAGCCACATAAAATTTTACTACTTCTCGATCAGCAAATTTCTCAGTTCGCTTTAAGGCGTTAGTCTCCCTCACATACCTAGCGCCATCTCGTGCATAATATTCATCATAATTATTCTTTGTCTGTTCAACTTCTTTGTCATAACCATCTTCGCTTGCATATGCGTTTGGTTTTGCATATTTATTTGCGTATAAGTTATAAGCGACGTCAATTGCATCAGTCGGTTTTTTTATGTCTTTATTAGGATCTTCAGAGAGCTTCATTTCGCATTTCCATTTTTCTTTGCTTCCCTCAGTTATTGATTGACTTATTACTGTATGTCTCCATAAGCGTGCTGATTTCTTACTGTATATCTCCCTGCCAGTTAATGCGTAACTTTTATTATCATAATTTAAGAACTCTGTCGGAGATCCCTCGCACAATCCCTTGCCTTGATAATCCTCATCATATCTATCTATTCTTAGCTTATCATCCATAAACCAGATTTTTATTATGCTGCTACTTGGTTGTTCTGGTATCAGCTCTAGTGAACCATACTTTGCAATTGCATCGATATACCCCGACTTAACATAGTAATAACTGGCATAAAAAGATTTCAAATCCTTAAAATTTGTTTGCCATGGTAAAAAGCGCTCTTTCGGCTTTGCTTCTGGAGTGTTTTCGAGTGTCTTATTTTCTTCTGTGTCAGATTCGTTTATGGTTACATTCGAACCAATGCTTTCATTTTTTGTTTCGTTTTTTTCAACAGATACATTGCCCTTAATACAACCTACAAGAAATAGACTAATTAGTAAAATTAGGATAAATCGTTTCATGTTTATTATATAATGCACGTATCTTTTTTAATCAATCACATATTCTCTTTTTTTCCATCTCTTACCAAGGGAGCAGAACCCAGTCCTCTTGATTTGATATAACCACTATGTTCATCGCGCCATACGACAACTACCTCGCCTTTTCTTACGAACGGTTCGCCAAGTGTTATGCGCTGTCGATCAAATGCAGTTTGAGTTGGCCACCATGTTTGCTCTGGTTTTTTAGGTTTTTGTACTGCCGCAGTGCCTGTTTGTTTTGGTGTTGGTACCGGCGCTTTTTGCGGTTGAGCATTAGGTTTTGCTGGCCCAACCATACCCCACCATCTTAGTGTGTCTTGTCCAGTTCCGCTCCTTGTAGCAACTGCAACAAACTCATTTGATCTACGCATTGCTGCTCGCTTAGTAAGAGCATCTTGAAGTGCGAAGCACTTTGAGAGATCGCGAACTTTGTTCGCGGGATCTCGCTCAAGTGGGAGGATAAAATTTCGTAAGGTCGTCATTGCCATCGCCTTTGTCAACTATACTGCATGCATTAATGCCATTGAAGCGCTCACCTCAATATAATATCTATCTGCGTGTTCGACAAAGCCTTCGTTCAAACTGCTCTGCCCCATTCCATTAACGCGCTCGCTCAACAATACTGGACCAAACTTTACTGTGTTGCCGCCAAACGCGTCGTGCGTTACATAGAATTTTCCAGCTCTAGTACTAACATCGTCGACCAAAACGCGTAATCTTTCTGCCTGTGTCCCTTCTGTAACAACAACCATCTCATCTGTGCATTTTTTTGCATCCTGTTGGCTAATGCATACGAGAAATTTCTCTTCTTTTGCTGTTCTTAAGTCTTCACGAGACACAGATTTCAACCTGCCGTTTTTCATTCTAAAAACCTGACCAACTCGAGAAGTTGTCTCGCTAACTGGCTGCGCCGTGAATCGTGCTTGGCCAGTAGCGCCTTTTCTTGCACCTAATTCTGTTCCATGTGGTAATTGCATAGTTTCACCTCGTAGTCACCAGCGCTTGCGTAGTTTGCACTGCCCGCCACACAGTCATTCTAGAAACTCCAAACATATCAGCTAATTCTCTAAAACTATAAGGATGTGTATAATACAATCTAAGCAATTCCTTTAGTTTATCGTCATTAAGCGAGTTTGGTCTACCGACTTGCTGATCGGAATCAATTTTCTTTTTCTTTTTAAACCGCGGATCATTTCCAACAGAATTAGATACGCCTAACAATACCGCGTCTTCAACTACTACTCTACTATTACTGGATTTCGCACCACCCTTTGTTGCCCAAAAGACATCCACCTTTTGTCATTTCATTCACCCCATTTTTTTATTGTATTGTAAATTTGTGCTCGTATCGCATATAAAGCGTACGTCACGCTAATTCCAATCCAATGTTTTATTTTCTGGTCTGTTAGGTATTTATATATGGGAATATTTATAAATAGTTGTCACTAAAGTAAAAATATTTGATACATTTATAAACATTTATAAACACTTCCTTACATAACCATATAATGTCAGAAAGACGGGAATTAAAAACTAGGGCTAATGTTGCATCAATATTGCCAGTTGCTAGTCTTTTTAGTAGGTATAAACCAGAGAAAGAACAACTAGTAAGAAAGCCCATGGTCGTCGTTGATGAGGTGCTCACACAACTTCTAGAAGCATGGGCTAATTTTAATCCGCCATTTATAAGTGATCCTAATGATTTTTGTATGTATTATGATGTTGCATGTAAGTTATTAAAAGGAATAAATTATTCTGCCCGAGATATTGAAAAATTTAGTATAGCACTTACCCAACGCAATCGTTTTTATGAAGGTATGTTAACTGGGGTTTTCCTAAGTGCATTAGTTAATGAAGGGGAAGGTATGGAATACAGAATTTACACAGAAAATCTGGAAAAATCGCCTTGGTACATGGGGCTCATGAATAAGAAAAAAATAACCATATTTGGCAGTGTTGGTGGAGAGTGCGGTAACTCTATGTATGGTGGAGAAATTGAGATCACTGGATCTGCGCATTATTCTATCGCACATACTACATTTGGTGGAAAAATAACAGTACATGGAGAATTCACTGGAGAAGTTGGCATTAACGCATCACACGCGACATTAGTATTGAACGGAGATCCTGCAAGAATATGGTGCTATCATTATAGTGGGGAAGTTTATGTTAATGGAGTTTTAATTCCAGTTCGTTCTATACCTGTACCAACACATGCTCGGAAAGGCATGTATTCTAAAAAAGATCAAAGTTTTATGAAAGAGGACAGACTAATATATTATTAAGGGTGCATCTGCGAATTGCCCAAGGCAGTAACTATACATTCTTCAATTTCGCTTTCCATTCTTCTATCGCTTCTTTGAATTTGTCTTTTCCTATTAAAAGCAGTGCTTCCATTGTTTGGTGCTTTAATAAAATTAATACAACATTATCGCCTATAACCGCCGTGCTGCTATACTCATGCTGACCAATATTTTTAACTGCAGAGCGCAAGTACCCGAGCATTTTAATTGTAAGTGCACCGGCGATGGTCGAGCTTGCACCCTCAACCCTAGAGAAAGTTACCTTATTATCTTTTACAATTATCGCGCCTTGCAATGTCTTCTTGTCTATCATTGCCCTCGCTATTTTATCCGGTGAGATTTCCTTTCTTTTTATAAGTTCGCCTTCAAATGTTAATCCGTAGTCCGGATGTTCTTTAACAAATTTATGAAGCGCCCAAGTTCGCAGCGAGGCAGGTATTGTTACAAGCCCGGAAACATAAACCTCGTCAGATTCATTAAGTACTTTTGCAATATAGTCGCTCCAAATCGTCCAATTTTGTTCTGACAAGTTCTTCAATTCGTGCAATCTGCTTAGCGCTTCTTCTACCTTTGTTAAATAATCGTCTATCTCCCTTTTCGAGAACTGGTCCATTTTTTTCATCAGGTCCGTTACTCGCTGCGAGGATATCGAAGCTGCAAAATCCTGTTCAGCGCCGACATTAAAATTCTCAGCAGCCAAGGTTGCTGTCGTTGCCTTTAACTCGTCCAACTTTGTTTTTAGCTCATTGCCCCGAGTCATAAATAGTGTCTTCTCATCCTTGAATTTCTTACCATATCTTATCTCGAGTGCGTATATTTTAATTCGGTTTTCTATTGTCATATATAAGAAGATTAATCCAAAGAAAATGCCCGCAGTTGCTACGAAACCTGCAGGTTCATTAATCATGAAGTTTATGCTCTCGAAAAATGACATCTGTCCGACGTCTTTTTTTGCAAACATGCCCATTACAAGCATGCCACTGCCAAGCGAGACAATAGTCGCAACAGCATCTCCTTTCCATTTTATTCGCGTTTTATGGAGCGCCTTATAAATTCCATGAGACGCAGTTTCACCAGACATCTTAGCGCGCATTACTCTGTATAAAATATTGACAATATTATAGAGAACAAATATCACTATTATTGTAATCGCAAAAGCTGCTGCAAATGAAATGTAAAAGTTCTTTGTCATGCCATAAAGTGCGCCATAAACCGAAAGCGTTGGCTGCAAGAAATCCACATTTATTATTTTTGTTGCTATCAACGGGGTACTGAACCTTGATATCACTTCGTCAGGTTTAGCAGTTGCTGAAAATTCATAAATCAGCATGAATTTTTCATTAGCTGATTGGAAATTTGGCCATTGAATTTGAAGCGAACCATTGGAGCTTACAGTTATCTGCTGTGGCGAAGAAATATCGCTTTCTTCAATGCTTAATCCGACAGGTATCTGTTCTTTTGCTATTAGTTCATTGAAGTTTTTTTCGCCTTCTTTTTTAGACTGTAATTCTACCAATATGCTAACCCGGTAATTATATTTTGTCTGGCTCAGAGAATAAGAAGCGAGTTTTTTTGTAACATCCTCGAGATATGAAACCTTATAATCGCCATAACTGCATAAATTGAATTGGGTGAAAATAGGGTTCGCTCCGATGGAAGAAAATTTCGCAATTATCTTCTCAGCTTTTTTTATAAAATCTTTTTTTTCGCTATCTGTCGCTTCATTTATTTTAGGGAGGGCATGATTAATGTCACGGAGTGCGCTTCTTACCTCGTTATTATCCCTGGCATAGATAAATACAGAATGTCCGACAACATCCCCAAAATTCTCAACAAGTTTTTTACACTTCAGCGAGTTAGAAGAGCAGATACTTGCGCACGTTCGCTGGTCAGGACAGTTTACTGCGAGTAATCCGAGGTTTGCAGAACAATCATCATCTACTTTTTCATAATTTTTTGTAAATTCGTCTAGACTATCATGCATGGTTATGAGGTCGATATCCCTTATGCTGTTAAAATCAGTTATCTGAAGCTCGTTCTCTGCATAAACATTCATTGTTCTTGTTGTTTTTATTCCATCTTTCTCAACTGGGGAAAACACATAATTAGCAAAGTCTAAGTTTCCATCGTTATTTAAGTCTAGCTCATTAGATGAACTTACTGATTCTTTTTTTAGTGCAGAAACATCTTTTTCAGAAACGCAACCAGATAAAGCAAGAATCATTATCATTGTTAATATGAAAATTGTATCGCGCATAACCAATCATTTAATACTTTTCATTTAAAAGTTTATTTATGTCAAAAACCAAGTTAACGAAATTGCTAAAAAGTGTTTTGGACCGCATAAAACCTAGTCCAGAAGAGGCCAGGTGTGAAAAAACATTTGCAAAAGAGATAATTAACAAGCTGAAAAAAACAACCAAAGCGCATGTTGTTCTTACCGGAAGCATAGCAAAAGAAACCTTTCTTAGAGAGAGCAAGGACGTAGATGTTTTCTTATTATTTGACAAAAAAGTTCCAAAAGAAAAATTCGAGCAGCTGGTTCGCAATGCAGTTGAGCGCGCATTTCCAAATCAGCGTTACCTGATTAGCTATGCCGAGCATCCTTATGTAAGGTTGCATATTGGAGATAGGCGAATCGATGTTGTTCCTGCCTATGCTATCAAAAAAGCAAGCGAGCTTAAGAGCGCGGTTGATCGAAGTGTTCTCCACACTAAATTTGTCATAAATACTCTAAGCAAGAACCAATTGAACGATGTTTTACTATTAAAAAAATTCTTAAGAAGTAATGAATTATACGGCGCAGAGATAAGAGTGCAGGGTTTATCGGGCTACTTATGTGAGCTCCTTATAATTCATTATAAAAGTTTTTCCAACTTACTTAAAGCCGTTTCTAAATGGAAAAAATGGATCATTAATCCGGTAATCCTAGATACAAAAAAATACTATAAGAAAGGAGATTATAGTTATCTTGTCAAAAGATTTAATACTAGTTTTATTGTCATCGACCCTACTGATAAAAACAGAAACGTAGCAGCAGCAGTTAGTGCTGCGAACATTGGTAAGTTTATCAAGCTTTCGAGGAGATTCCTGGTAAACACAAGCCTTAATTTTTTTAATGACCCGGAGCCCTTCTATGATAAATTAAAAAGGATGAAAAATAAATATTTAATAAAAATAAAAAAGCCACAGATAGTTGACGATGTTTTATGGGGTCAAATAAGAAAAATGGAAAGAATGCTTCTTGACTTTTTGAAAAGGAAAGACTTTGTTGTTAAGAAAATTCTTGAACATGCTAATGAAGAGGTCGTGCTTGCTGTTGATTTCAAATCTACCACCTTAACTGAGAAGAAATTAATTTTTGGCCCATTCTTGAAATTAAAAGAAGACGTATTGAAATTTAAAAAAGCGCATTTTGGTGCGAGATTTTTAATAAAAAATAGGAGAATCTGCGCCTATATTAATAGAGATATCTTAGATGCGAAATCTGCACTAAAAGAATTTTTTAAGAAATCAACCCTGCCAAGTCATCTGGCAAAGGAAAGTATAAAAATAAGCTGATTATTTTTTTAGTTTTATCCCCAATTCGCTAGCAATTATTGTTGCGCCACCCGTAATTGCACCTATACAAAGCGGGCAGAACGCTCCGCCCGTAGCGATTATCTCACCCGCACCACCAAGTATCATTGCTGCACCAGTTGCGATATTTGTTTTATTTGCCATACAATTATTACTCATCAATTCTTTTTAATCTTTCAGCTTTTTTGTCCTATAATAATTCCATAGCGGAAAAATGTAAAATGGCATAACAAACCCAGCGATTCCGCCAGTTATCATTCTTATTAAGTTCGTGCTTTCATAATGGCCGAATGGGTTTACTCCTACTTCAGAAAGTAATTGCAATCCGCCGTCTAAGCCTATAGGCACAAGCGCAAGCAGCAGGAAAATTCCTGGGGGTACATTCTTGTCATCTAACTTCCGCAAAAATGGATAAATAATTGCTCCAAGCAACATTGTACCGTATATTGTAATATCTCTAGCGCACACGGGCATTTTATATCCTAATTCGCTTTGCGAATTAACAATGCTTCTTACCCTATTGTCATTCGTAATGTATTCGCTGCTTTGCTTAGTACAGTCTGCGATGTAGTAATTGCCTTCACTAGTTTTAAACATACAGAGTGATCGAGATATTTTTTGATGGCACGCCCAAGAAAACCCTGGGTTGTAAAGCCAGTCCGCAAGCTTATTATCAGCAAATGCAAGATAAGGTGTGTAGAAAATAAGAAGAACCACTATCGCCATTATCAAAGTAAAAATTCCATAAAATGTCTTTCCCATGAATAAAATATTGAAAAAATGGGAATAAATACCTATCTCGGATTATCCTAAGCCAAGATTATTTATAAAAAGGTTTTAGCCTAACCATTTTAGAGGTAACTTGCGCTTACTTTTCTATCGGAAACCGCGGAAATAAGAAAGGTTAAAAACATCCTCTATCTTAAATAGTAACATGCAAGGATTAGCTTTGAGCAATAGGCAAACGCTAGCTAATGCTAACAACCCATTCAGAAGATACGCTAGAGAACCAGTACACGAAGTAAGGCAACCAGATGTTACAGGTCAATCATTTGCAGAACGAGTAGCTAAAGCAAGACAAATGCTCAGATCAATGGATCCAGAAAAAGTAAAACAAGTAATCGAATTCCGTCGTGATCTAAATTTCTTACAAGCGCTTGCCTTAGCCAAGCAAGAAGGAAGTATAATAGTTCCAAACGATGTTCATGATCGAATTTTAACTGAAACAACAGACGAACAATATCTTAGACAGAATTACCCAGTATGGACTGGAACTCTAGTTATCTATGAAGCACCAGATAAAAAATTCGGTGAGCAAGTTGTATCTAGTTGGAAAAAGCATAATGTCGATTATTCTATTTCATTCGAAGTACCAGAACAATTCAGAGGAAAAACAAATTGCGCATTAGTAGTTGAACATCCTGATTTTGAGCTAATAGATTTTGGGAATAATAAATATGAGCTACGCGCTGCTGACTCTAATATTCATCTGGTTCAGGATTTTGCTAAAAAAAGTGGTTTGTACTCAACAGACCACGGAATTCCAGTTGGATTAGACGTTGGTTTTTCAAAAGATGCAAGCTATTTAGGCAGAACTGCGGATAGCTATATTGGCCTTATCAGGCGTGGCGTCTACGTTGACCTCTATGGCATGGGTGTGTACGTCCTCCTCAACGATGATCCATCCGATCGTTTTCGTGTGGCCTTGATATCTCCTGTGGCCACTTCGAAAGAAGGATAGTTTTATAGAATTCCGATTCCTTTTTATTGTTTTTTTCTTTATTATTTATATGGTCAAATATACAATCGCAACATTAGGATCTCATTCTGCATTAGATGTTTGCAGCGGAGCGCAGCAGGAAGGCATTGCTAATTTAGTTGTTGCGCAACGCGGTCGGGAGAAAACTTACCTAAGTTATTATAAAGCACGTAAACGTGCTGGCAAGCAGGTTGGTTGTGTTGACGAGGTTGTTTTAGTAAACAAATTTAGCGAAATGACAAGTAAAAATTACATCGATCTATTAAAGAAAAGAAACTCGATTTTTGTTCCAAACAGAAGCTTTTCGGTTTATGTCGGTTATGATAATATCGAGAACAGATTCTCAATTCCTATTTTTGGCAATCGCTACTTATTGCGGGCAGAAGAGCGTAATGAAAAGAATAACCAATACGATCTGCTAAAAAAAGCAGGGATAAGTGCTCCTCGCATTATTTCTTCTCCTGAAAAAATCGATCGTCTATCATTAGTAAAGGTAAATGAGGCAAAGCGCAAATACGAACGCGCGTTTTTTGTTGCAAGTTCTTATGATGAATATTTAACAAAAAGCCAAAAGCTAATAGCAAACGGCAAAATAACCGAGGAAGATTTGAAAAAAGCGCAGATAGAAGAATTTATAATCGGCGCGCATTTTAATTTCAATTTCTTTTACTCTGCATTGCATGAAGAGCTCGAGCTTCTTGGCATAGATATGCGTCGTCAGACGAGCTTGGATGGCTATTTGAGAATGCCTGCAGACATCCAGCTAGAAGCGCTCAAATCTCGCGAACCGAATAACATAGAGGTTGGGCATGTTGCTTGCACTGTTCGCGAAAGCCTGCTGGAAGACGTTTTTAATCAGGTAGAGTGCTTTGTTGCAACTGTGAAAAAAGAATATCTACCTGGAATTATCGGTCCATTCGCATTGCAAGGCGCAATAGAAGAGCGCGATGGCAAAGAACAGTTTACAACGTTTGACGTTTCATTCAGAATGCCCGGCTCGCCAGGAACGCGTTTCACACCTTATTCTCATTATTTGTTTGGCGAAGGAGTTAGTTTTGGTAGAAGAATTGCAATTGAGATAAAAGACGCAATAAAAATGAAAAAATTAGAAAAAGTTATTACTTAACCCTCATAAGGCAGGGCCCTTCAGAAATTTCTTTCATCCAGACCCCAACCTTACGGGTACCACACATAACAGCATAAACTGCTTGAAGCGATAGGCAGTAAGCAAGAAACCTCAAGCCTACACCTTAAAGCATATAGCGCAATTAATAGACTGTATTATTCTCCGGGCTAATGACAAATTCATTGAGCAATCGCACAGCCTTTCGTGGTTTATCAACATTAAGCGCAAATACCCCGCCGTTCATATCAGTGCTGAGTATATGCATATTCTCAATGCTGATTTTTTCATCATTAAGCCTGTCTGCAATGCGATTTATTTCGCCCGGTTTATTTGGTAATTTTATTACTATCGAATCCATTTCTGCTGTTCTGTATCCATTCTTTTCAAGTATTCCAGACGCATTTTTTGGATCTTTTACAGTTAGCGCTATAATCGCCTTTTTTCCAACAACATCAACGCTAAGCGCTTCAATATTAACATTAGACTTTCCGAGGATGTAGGATATGTCCGCCAATAAACCAACTCTATCTTCCGCAACTACTGTTACTGATTTCATATTCCTCACCTCTTTTTGTCTTCGTAACAAAACTAAGTCTTGTTACATTAGTGTGAATTACATAAGCCTCAATATATCGCTTCCTATGGAGTCCAGGTTTCTAAATATTCTGTTACCATCATCTGTAGCTAGCATTAACGCGCGAACTTTCGCCCGGTTTATTATTTTTAATATCCTTATTTTGTCCGATCTGTTAAGTTTTATATTACTAAGAAGCATGTTTCTGAGCTTTGCAGCCATGTCAACAACTTCTTCTTGAACACCTTCTGATATATTTCTTTCAAATTCAGTTGTGAGCGAAAAGAACTCTTTTCGAATTACGTACGGATCATTTGCACCGAATATTTTTAACAAGTCCATAATCTTCCCCCCAGTGTTTATTCAAATTATGTAGTTAATATATCTTTCCTAAAAAAATATGTGTAAACATACATTAAATTTAAAAACTTTGCATACAAAGATACATAGTTATTTAAAAAAAGTAGACTTTGACCAATGTCGTTTGTCGAAGAGGTGGAATTATGAATATTAAAAACAATGTGGATGTCGTCGATATCGCGATATTGCGCGAGCTAAAAACAGATTGTAAACAAAGTTACAGAGATCTTGCCCATAAGCTAAACATACACCCGAATACTTTAATGCAGCGAATAAAAAAATTAGAGAAAGAGCATGTTATAAACGGCTATTATGCTGACATAGATTATCGCAAAATCGGGTATGACTACCACGGCGTATCCATGCTTAGAACTAAAAAATCGCGGGTTACGGAAAACATGTGGGAGTTCGAAGACATAAAGAAAATTCCTCAGGTAGAAGCTATATATGCATTAACTGGCCCTTATGATGCTATTGCAATTATTAGAGTAAAAAATAGAGAAGAAATGGTAGAAGTACTTAAAAAAATGCAGCAGAATCAGATGATCGCAAAAACAAATACCCAAATAATTTTGCGCACGTTCAAGAATCCGAGCGAATACAACCCGCTATGATTTTGAGCCACTTGTTTGCTTTAATTTTTATTCTGGTTTTACAAATAAATTACCATGAATTTTGGTTCCAGTATCAGAAATAGAAATACTGTGTCCGCCTATTACCGTCATACCTAAGCTCGCTATTGCTGCTCTCATATTGTCCATGTCTTTTGTCGGATTAAATAATGTCTCATACAATGCAATAACTGCAGGGGTTATCTCCCCATGCCTTAATGGCAATAAAGGCCATTCTTCTATCAAAAGTAAATTTCCGCCAGGTTTAACTGCTGCTACTGCTGACTTCAAATAATCCATCTTATGTCCATTTTTAATGTGATGAACTGCTGAAGCAGCTATTACAACATCTGCCAATGGGAAATTTGGCTGTGGAAATCCGCTTGTTGCTATTGCCCTGGTGCATCTTACTCTCCCCCCGAAAATTGGTGTTAGCGTCTCTGCTGCAACGCTTCTCATGGAAGATGAAAGGTTATTTGCTATCACTAGCCCAAAATTTTCCTGCCCAGCAACTTCTGAAGCCATTCTAAGAATTGCGCCAGTATTCGCATTAACATCTAATACAATGCATCTATCTTTGAATACACTACTAAATCTTTCTAAAAGTCTCTTTACTGCATCATACCTGCCAGTTTTAGCCATATATTCATCAAGAATAGTCCTTCCATCAGGAG